>JACRIG010000028.1 GCA_016215715.1 Candidatus Peregrinibacteria bacterium
ATTCACGCTGAACAGAAACCCGGTCGCGTTGTCCGGGCATCTGTTCATTGCATCATAGGAGGAAGAAACCATGGCAAGCGTCCAACGAAAGTGGTTCGCGCGCTTCATGAAATTTCAGCAGAGCGGACATCGTGCGGAGAGTCAGGTGGTGGCAAACAATGAAATCATGAGTCCCACCATTCCTCTGATTCTCATGAACGAAGAATTTGATCTGCTGCAGATCGTCGAGGCCGCCGGCTTGTGGAGCGAGACGGGGAAACCAATCGGAGGCTGTGGCACCAAGATCCTCTGCGGGTACCTCTTCGGCAGGGATGTGAAGACGGCACGCGAATGGCATGACCAAAAAAGGAAAGATCAGCCACGCGAAGGGTGTGAAGAGGATCTCTACGTCGAATTGCAGAGCGGCCGGCTCGTCCTGCTCGGCAAGAATGAAATCTTCGTACCGAGTTGCGCACCATAACTCCGGAAGATGCAGAAGCAGGTGCTCAAAGCGCCATCCCTCGGGATGGCGCTTTTTGCTACGGAAGAGCTTGCATCCGCCAAAATTCCTGTCACAATGCCGCGGCATCTTTGTGGGAGCTCCACGTTTCATCCGGCTTCGGAGCGTCCGGTACCCCTCGACTCCTTCGTCGCTCAGGGTAAACCACATTCCCCCATCTCTATGGCAACAGCCGAGAAGAAGAAAAGTTATAACTCGCCGCGTCCGAAAGGAGGCCGCAGCAAGCAGTACAAGGCGAAGGCCGCTTTGATTACCCAGCCGATCTATTCGATTGCCGAAGCAACCGACCTTCTGACGAAGCTTTCGACGACAAAGTTTGATGCGACGGCAGAAGCGCACATCCGCATCAACGCCGACACGACGCAGGCCGACCAGTTGGTCCGCACCGTCGTTCCCCTCCCCCACGGCACAGGAAAGAGTGTTCGCATCGCAGCGTTCGTTCCGGATGAAATGATTAATGAAGCGAAGAAGGCGGGTGCCGACATTGCGGGCAACGATGACCTCGTGAAAGACATCGAAGGCGGGAAGATCGACTTCGACGTCGCAGTCGCGGTGCCGGCGCTGATGAAGGGACTCGGGAAAATTGCGAAGACCCTCGGCCAGCGCGGACTTATGCCGAACCCCAAAGCAGGAACGGTGACCGACAACATCGCAAAGACCATCGAGGCGCTCAAGAAGGGACGCATCGAATGTAAAATGGACAAATTCGGCATCATTCACACCGCCTTCGGGAAGATTTCCTTCGGACCGGAGAAACTGAAAGAGAATCTTGAAGCGCTGCTCGCGGCAATCAAAGAAGCGCAGCCAAGCGGCATCAAGGGCATCTACATCCTTACGGTCACTATCGCTCCGACGATGGGGCCGGGAGTGAGGGTGCAACTGTAAAGGGCTTCTTATTGGGCGAGTTGAGATATTGACTAAATTTTTTTATGTATTAATATAATTTTATGTTGACGCCAAAAGATACTAATGAGCACGATCCACTGCTGTTCTCAGAGAAGTACAGGGATGCGTGGTTTATGGCAGGACTACCAGATGTGCATGTCGTTACTGAAGTTTTTCTTGCGGCGCTGGAAGGCGTACAGCCATCGGACACGGACCTCCGCCCGCTTTATGAGTTCATGCAGGCAGAAATACAAAACGACGTACCTCTGAACTGGTTCAAGATGTATTTCCATCCGGGCACCAACGAGCCAACGAATCTAGACCGTACGCTTTTTGGCTCCGGACCCGAGTCACCTTTCGCATCCGTGATTCAAAGATTATTGACGCAGCCTGGAGTCGAAATCAGAGGGATACAGATCCACTCCGGAACGGAAATTGGAATCGACGATCAAGAGACAAAGACTGCAGTGGAGACTAGGATGGATGCACTTTCGGACGATTATTACCGTGCTTTTATCCATGCCGGTTGTCCCGATCGCACTACCATGGAGGACACCATCCTCTCGGCGATTGGGAAAGACCCGGAACCACCTTATCCTTTGGCCGCAGCACTCTGGACATTCGTGCGTGAACATCAAAAGGAAGCACTCGTGAAATGGTTCCTCGGGTATGCCGATCGATTCGAGAACATTCGCACCCATCCCAAAAGCTGGGCATGTTTCTTAGAAGGTGGTGATGCAGGCACCGAGGCGTTGAGTTGATCGGACCAGATCACCCACATAAAATCGCCTTCGCATCGCTCAATTTTTCCACCCGCACCAGTCTCTCCCGCATTTCGCGCGCACCGTCGAACCCTTTCACATAGCTCGCGAGATGCCGCCGCATTTCGAGCATCCCGCGCTGCTCGCCTTTTAAACGGACAGCGAGTTCGCAATGCTCCAATATCCAGGGAACCTTTTGCTCAAATGTAAGCGGAACGAACTCTTTCGGAGATTCGTTGCTCGTTTCTCGTTGACTCGTTTCTCGTTCCGGCGATTCGCTATCGAGCAACGAGCAACCAGCCAACGAGCAACGGGCGCGAAGTGCGTCCGCCACTTCGCGCATCACCCACGGATTCCCGAACGTCGCCCGCCCGACCATCACGCCATCGAGGTTCTGCATCTTTTCGAGAGCGTCCGCCGCACTCATGATGTCGCCGTTGCCGATGACAGGCACCGAGACGTGCTTCTTCAATTCATAAATCTGCGACCAGTCGGCCTTGCCCGTGAACTTGTCGCAGAATCTGCGTCCGTGGATAGCGAATGCAGCGGCTCCCGCTTCCTCGAGCTTCTTACAAAACGCGATGAGGGTATCGGTCCGATCCCACCCGAGCCGCGTCTTCACACTCACAGGAATCGAGACTGCTTTCACCGTTGCAGCGACGAGTTCTGCAGCAAGCTCCGGTTCACGAATCAGCGCAGCACCGTGACAGCTGCTCACGACCTTCGCCGCGGGGCAACCCATGTTGATGTCGATGCCGTCGGCTCCCATCTGCTCAATCACCTTCGCGGCACTCAGGAAGTGTTCCGGCTTGTGACCAAAAACCTGCACGATGAACGGACGCTCGATGGCGGGATCAAAATCGAGCATCTTCATCGTCTTCTTTCCGCCGTAGTGAATGGCATCCGTACTCAAAAATTCCGTGTACACCACAGTCTCCGGCGCGATCCGCTTGATGAGTTGCCGGTATGACGCGTCGGTTACGCCCGCCATGGGGGCGAGAGCAACAATAGGGCGTAGGGCGGTAGACCATGAAAAGGGGGCCATGCGAAGAGGAAAATTACCAGACAACACTGTACAAAAAGTGCGAGCCAAAACCAAGCAGTTTCTATCGCCGCCCAAAGCTCCCTGAGCGCATGATAGGGCACCGGATGCGCACCAAGAGACTCTTCACCGCTTTTTCCCTTCTGTGTGCGGCCTTTCTGCCATACATCGCCTCCGCGCAGCAGGGCGTCATCGCGACCGGCATCACCGGCTGCAATTTTTCGACGGGACAACTGCGCGCGGCCTGCATCCCGAACTTCATCGCGTATCTGGTACAATTCCTGTTCAGTCTGCTCGGGATGTTCTTTCTCCTGAATGTGATCTTCGCCGGATACCAGATCGCCGTCAGCGGCGTCACCGGTGACAAAGAATCAGGGAAGAATCGGCTCATGTGGTCGGTGATCGGTCTCATCGTCGCCATCTGCGCCTTCGTCATCCTCGACCTTGTCCTCTCCGTCATTACCGAACGCCTATGATAAAGAAGAAAACCACCGACGGCTTCACGTCACTGCGCATCATCGGCAAGCGCGCGCAGGGCTTCCTGCTGCGGGCAAAGGAGCAGATGGCCAAACGCCAGCAGGAGCGGATCGCCGCGGGCACGGACATCACCGGAGACGGGAACGAACCGGACATCATCGTCGCCTTCTCCGGCGCCGGTATTTTCCAGGCCGCCCTCATCATCCTCGCTGTCATCCTCGGCACATGGTTCCTGTTCCAGGTGCAGGACAAAATCATTCTCCTGCTGCTCGGGTTCTTCCTCGCCGCCGTCATCGACCCCGGCGTGCGTGCGATGGAGCGCCTCGGCATCCCGCGGGGC
>JACRIG010000029.1 GCA_016215715.1 Candidatus Peregrinibacteria bacterium
ATGGGCAGAACGAACACAGTTTCGATTACATCAAAAAATTTGAGGCGGCTTTTGCCGATTACGTCGGGGTCAGGTACACACTCGCCACTTCCTGCTGCACCGGCGCACTCCATCTCTCCCTCTGGGCACTCGGGATCAGTGCGGGCGACGAAGTCATCGTGCCCGATATGACGTGGGTCGCCTCCGCCGCCCCGATTATCTACGTCGGCGCGACGCCGGTCTTTGTCGATACCGACATGAAAACATTCTGCATCGCACCCGCGGCGATTGAAAAAGCGATCACCCCCAAAACGAAAGCGATCATCGCCGTCCATACCTATGGCTACCCCGCTGATATGGAAGCGATCTCTGCAATTGCGAAGAAGCATAATCTTTTCGTTATTGAAGATGCAGCTCCGTCGCTCGGCACCACCATCAAAGCAAAGCGAACGGGGAGCGGCGGTATCGTCTCTGGTTTCAGTTTCCATGGCTCGAAGATCGCAGCATCAGGTGAAGGCGGAATGCTCTGCACGAATGACAAAGATTTTTTTGAGCGGGTCAAAGTGATCGGCAATCACGGCCGGGACGGGGGACGCGTCCTCACGGCGGTGCGCTGGGGCATCAAGTATAACATGAGCAATCTGCAGGCTGCTTTCGGTCTCGCGCAACTGGAACGTATGCCTGAACTCCTCGCGAAGAAGCGACAGAACTATGACTGGTATAAGGAAGAACTCGCGGGGATACAGGGGATCACGGTGAGCTCTGAGGCACCGGACGTCGTCTGGAATTGCTGGCAGACATCCATCGTTCTCGATCAGGACTTTGGCATCACGCGCGACGGACTCATGGATGAACTCAAAAAATCGAAGATCGATACGCGGCCGTTCTTTCCGCCGATCAGTACGCTCCCGATGGTCGCACGTGATCTCTCGAAGCAAAATCCCTCTTCCTATTACCTCGGGGAGCGCGGGCTCAATCTGCCCAGCCGTCACGATCTGAAGCGCGGGGACGTCACGTACGTTGTTTCCGAAATCCGCAGAATTCTCGGGGTATAATGTGCGCATGCCACGCAAGGAAGACATTCTCGCCGCGATCCGTGCTGCCAAAGAAGCGCAGCTCCATCTCCCCGTGCACGATGAACACGGGACCCATCTCTCGTCGATGCGGGTCATGGGCAGTTCGCCGGAAGAAGTGAAGCACATCGCTGACTGGCGGGAGGCAGCTCGCGACAGCGCCCCGACAATGTTCCCGTACAATCTCGAAAACACACGCAGGTGGGTGGAGAAACAGGTCGATACACATCCTGAACGGATTCTCTTTTTTCTCGAAACGCCGGACGGCGAGAGGTGGGGCCATCTCGGTCTTGCGACGTTCGGGTTTGAGCCGCACGTGAGTGCCGAACTGGATGCGATCATGCGCGGGCGCGAGGACATCGCGAAAGGTGTGATGACGCCCGCTATCCGTACTCTCATGGAATGGGGGAAGGAGAATCTCGGCATTCAGCAATTCGGGCTGCGCGTTTTTTCCGATAACGAGCGCGCCATCCGGCTCTACGAGCGGTTGGGATTTGAGCGCGACCGGCTGATACCGATGATTTTTGAAAAAGGGGAACCGATCAGCAAATGGAGGGAATGTCTGGAAGGGGAAGAGCCAGGAAGGTATTTCCTCGTCATGCGGCGCCCGGCATAGTCGCTGTTGCGAAGCCCCAAAACATGCGAGAATGCGCACATGGCGATTCTTTCTGCTGCCACGCTTCGGGAACTCCAAAAAACCAGCGATCAGATGCGTCTGGATGCGATCACGATGGTGCATCGCTCCAAAAGCGCACACCTCGGCTCCGCACTTTCGATGATCGATCTCCTCGCGGTGCTCTACTGTCATTTTCTCACAGTCGATCCGAAAAATCCGAAGTGGCCCGATCGTGATCGTTTTATTCTGAGCAAAGGGCATGGGGGATCGGGTCTCTACGCCGCGCTCGCCGCGCGCGGATTTTTTGATCGCAGTGTCCTCGAAGAGTATGGACGCGATGGTGGACGACTGGCCGTCCACCCGAGCGCCATGCTCGTTCCGGGTGTTGAAGCGTCAACCGGATCACTCGGACACGGACTCCCCGTCGGAGTCGGGATGGCGCTTGCGGGACAGCGTGACAAAAAAGATTATAAAACGGTTGTGATGGTGAGTGACGGCGAGTGTGATGAAGGTTCCACATGGGAAGCGATTCTCGCAGCGGGAAACTGGAGGTTATCGAATCTGATCTGTATCGTCGATTACAACAAGATCCAGAGTTTCGGGCGCGTTGATGAAGTGATGCCGCTCGAACCGTTTGCGGATAAGTGGAAGGCGTTCGGATGGGGCACAGAAGAAGTCGACGGCCACGATCACGAGGCAATTGCCGCTGCGCTTTCACGGATCCCTTTCGTCAAAGATCGCCCCAGCGTCATTATCGCGCATACCGTGAAGGGGAAGGGGGCGAAGTGGATGGAGGATACCGTCGCCTCCCATTATCAATCGCCGACGGATGCAAATCTCGCACAGGCTCAGAAAGATTTTTCCTGCTCCTCCGATGCGTAAAGCGTTCGTCTCCACCCTCGTAGCGCTCGGGAAATTAGATCCGCGCATCATGCTCGTGACCGGCGACCTCGGTTTCAATGCACTCGAGGAATTTCGCGACACACTCCCACATCAATATCTCAATGCAGGCGTTGCCGAGCAGAACATGCTCGGCGTCGCGGCGGGGCGTGCACTCAGTGGCCGGATCGTCTTCGCATACTCTATCATTCCGTTTGTTACTTACCGCTGCTTTGAACACGTGCGCGACGACGTTTCCTACCACAATCTCCCGGTGTGCATGGTCGGTGTCGGCGGCGGCTACGGCTACGGAATTCTCGGCTCCACGCACCACTCACTCGAAGACGTCGCCATCATGCGTACGCTCCCGAATACCGCCGTCATCTGCCCGGGAGATCCTCTCGAAGTCGCGGCAGCCGTATCGGCGATCATTGCTGCCGGCACACCTGCGTACCTCCGTCTCGGAAAAGCCGGTGAGCCAAATGTGCACGCAGGCCCGCTGACGAATTTTGCTATCGGGAAAGGGATCGTGCTGCAGGACGGAACAGACGTCGCGCTCATCACCGGCGGAACGATGCTCGAAACCGGACGCGATGCAGCAAAGATGCTCGCGGAAAAGGGGATCAGTGTCCGTCTGATTGATCTTCACACGGTGAAACCTCTTGACCGTGCGCTCGTCCTGAAAGCGGCGACAGAGACGAAGCTTATCGTGACGCTCGAAGAACATGGTCCCATCGGAGGACTTGGCGGTGCGGTTGCGGAAGTTCTGTCGCAGCTTCCCTCCCACGCCCGCCACCTCACGCTCTCCGCCCCCGATGCGTTTGCGGGTGATATCGGCTCGCAGAATTATTTCCGCAGGAAGGAGGGGCTCACCGCCGCAGGTGTTACGGAAGCTATCCGTCAGGCGTTTTCGGCTTCAGAGAGAGGCTAGCGTCTTTCCATCTGCCCGCTACAATGATCGCACCAATTTTTCTATATGCCCCCGCTTTCCGCTGTCGGCGCACCGGCTCCTGAAGTGACACGCACTCCTGACGTGACGCAATCCACAGCGCCGGTCACCTTCTCTGTTGATGAGCGTACCGCGCAGTATGATGCGTACTGGAGCAACGTCGATATCTGCTATCCGCACTACCCGACGATTCGTCACCGTAAGCGGTTCATTGTGAATTCGCTGCGACAGATGCCGGGCATCGGAGAGAAAACGGTGTTCGATGTCGGATGCGGCGAGGGCACTCTCCTGCAGCACGTACAGCAGCGCTTTGGACTCAGCGAAGAGAGTATGGGCGGCTCGGATATTTCGCTCGGTGCCATCGAGCGTGCGCGCGGCAAAGTCCCGCACGCGTATTTCCGTGCAGGTGCCTATCCGCAATTGGGACGGACATTTGACGTGATGATCTGCAGCGAAGTCATCGAGCACACCGAGGAATATGCAAAGCTGATCGGCTGGATGTATGAGCATCTGAGTGCAGGCGGCCGCCTGATCCTCACGACGCAGGCCGGGAAAATCCATGCCTCCGACCGCTACACCGGACACACGCAGCACTTCGTACTTTCCGAACTTGTTCCACTTCTGCAGAAGACCGGCTTTACGATTGTCTCTGCGCGCAGCTGGGGTTTCCCGCTCTTCACCCTCCAGAAATATCTGACGGACATCCGCTTCGATCATGTGCGGGAGAAGTATCTGGAGGGCACGCTTTCCGTACGCAAGCGCCTGCTTTTCTCACTCACAACGCTCGCGTACTACATTCATGATCTGATTCCCTTCGGGCCGCAAATCTACATCGTCGCGCAAAAGCCCACTGAGCAGGCATGATTCTGCGTTATTCGGGCGTATACTCCTTTTATGTGCGGCATCGCAGGTATCGTTCATCTTAATGGCAAGCCGGTCGATCAGACGCAGCTCGACCGCTGCACCGACGCGCTTTCCCATCGTGGTCCCGATGCACGCGGCACATTCATCGATGGTAGTGTCGGCCTCGGTCACCGCAGACTTTCCATCATCGATCTCACCCCCGGCGGCGCGCAGCCCATGCAGTCGGAGGACGGTGCACTCGTGCTGACGTTCAACGGTGAAATCTACAATTTTGCAGAAAAGAGAACAATGCTGGAAGCACGCGGCCATCACTTCCGTTCGAAATCCGATACCGAAGTTCTGCTCAAACTCTACGAAGAATTCGGTGCTGATTGTCTCAGTCATCTGCGCGGGATGTTTGCGTTTGCGATCTTCGATACAAAACGGAAGCTGATCTTCCTCGCACGCGACAGAGCCGGCAAAAAACCACTCTACTACTTTCAGGATGCAGAGGTGTTCGCATTTGCCTCGGAAATAAAGTCACTGCGCACACTTTCGCAGTGTCCGCGCGGAGTCGATGAGCAGTCCATTCATCATTTCCTGACGATGATGTACATCCCGTCACCCGCGACGGGATTCTTAAGTCTACACAAACTTCCGGCAGCCCACTCACTCACACTTGATCTTACGACTGGCAAAACGGATGTGAGGCGGTACTGGGAACTGCGATACGAAGAAGACATAGATACAACTTTGATTGAGTGGAAGGAGAAGATAGGCGCCGCCTTTGAAGAAAGTGTCCGGCTGCGGATGGTGGCTGATGTGCCGGTCGGGGCTTTCCTAAGCGGCGGAATCGACTCCGCCGCCGTTGTGTCTGTGATGAGCCGCCTGAGCAATAAACCCGTGAAAACATTTTCCATCGGGAGCTCTGACCCCGCATTCAATGAATTACCGCAGGCCGCGATCACGGCGAAAGCGTTCGGCACCGATCATCATCCGATTGTGCTCACCCCTGACATCGTTCATCTACTTCCTGCTCTCGTGCAGACCTACGAGGAACCCTATGCCGATCCGTCCGCGATCCCGACCTATCTCGTCGCGCGCGAAACGCGCCAGCATGTGACAGTCGCGCTCAACGGTGATGGCGGTGATGAAAATTTTGCCGGATACAAACGCTATCCCATTCTGCTTTTTTCCGAGAAGTGGCGACAGATGCCGCGCGCTGTTCACGCGGTCGTGTGTGGCGGCACTTCACTCTTCCACACGCTTGCAAATAATACATTGAGTTACCGCTGCAAACGCTTTGAAGATTCCATCGCGCTCCCGTGGGAGCAGCGCTATCTGCAGTACCTCAGTTTCTTTACAGAGAGGGAAAAACACGCTGTCTACGCGGACGGTTTTGCAGCCAAATTTCCTCCGACGGATGAGTGGTATGCGCTGCGTACCGCCTCAGCGCGTGCGCGTGCTCAGGACAAGCTTCATCAGGCGATGGGCATGGATCTCATGACGTATCTTCCGGATGATCTGATGCCGAAGGTCGACCGCGGGACAATGGTGCATGCGCTGGAGGCGCGCTCGCCCTTCCTTGATCATCATCTGCTCGAACTCACGGCACGTCTTCCGGCGCGCTACAAAATACACGGTTCTGTGACGAAATGGATGCTCAAAGAAATGATGAAGCAGACACTCCCTACGGAAATTCTTGCGAAGCGGAAAACAGGTTTTCGTCTGCCGCTCGACCGGTGGTTCCGCTCGGACCTGAAAGAATTCGTCCGTGACCGCATCCTTGATGCACCTGCCGGTTTTTATACGATCTTTAACCGCAGTGCGCTTGAAGACTTCCTGCAGAAGTATCATGCTTCGCGCATCGATTACTCAGATCACCTCTGGGCCCTCGTGTGGCTTTCAGAATGGTTTAGCCAGTACAATCCATAAACTGTGCGCTCGTACGAACGAATCTTTTTTCCGGCATGTCTCGCGGTCTTCGCGGCGATCATCCTGTTTCTGCTGCCTGCGCGTCTGCTGGCCCCTATCGGAGGCGATGCGCTTTCCTACAACAATGGTGCGATCTCGATCCTCACGAAACACATGTATTCCCAGGATTTCATCACTCCTTTCTATGATCGTGAACCGGGAATGAGTATTTTCATCGCAGCCGTGTATACCATCTTCGGTATCGGAAATATTGCCGCC
>JACRIG010000003.1 GCA_016215715.1 Candidatus Peregrinibacteria bacterium
ACGGAACCGTCGGCATCGCGGTCGGTATGGCGACCAACATTCCGCCGCACAACCTGAATGAACTCATTTCCGCGACGATGCATCTGCTCGACGAGCCGAAGGCGACCGTCGAGGATTTGCTCAAGTTCGTACAGGGTCCTGATTTTCCGACCGGCGGCATTGTCTACGACAAGGAAGCAATCAGGCAGGCGTACCTCACAGGCCGCGGCTCCATCATCATGCGCGGCAAGGCGGAAATCGAGGAGGTCGGGAACCGCTTCCAGATCCGCATTTCGGAGATTCCCTATCAGGTGAATAAGAGCACGATGATCGAAAAGATGGCGCAGTTAGTCAACGATAAAGTGATTGTCGGTATCTCGGACATCCGCGATGAAAGTGACCGCGAGGGTATCCGCATCATCATCGAACTCAAGAAGGATGCGTACCCGCAGAAAGTCCTGAATCTCCTCTACAAGCACACCGATCTTCAAAGCAGTTTCGGCTACAACTGCATCGCACTTGCTGACGGCATCCAGCCGCGGCTCATGAACCTGCAGGAACTGCTGCAGATTTTCATTGAGCATCGGAGAGTCGTCATTACCCGCCGCATCACCTTCGACCGCGATCAGGCAAAGGCGCGCGCACACATTCTCGAGGGACTCAGCATTGCGCTCGACCACATCGACGCCGTCATCAAGACGATCAAGGAGAGCGAAACGAAAGAAGAGGCGAAGGAGAAACTCATGAAGAAATTTAAATTGAGCGATCTGCAGGCGACGGCGATCCTTGAAATGCGGCTGCAGACGCTTGCCGGACTCGAGCGGAAGAAAATCGAAGACGAGCTGAAGGAGAAGAAGAAATTCATTGCCGAGTGCGAGGCGATCCTCAAAGACAAGAAGAAGATCGATGGTGTATTTAAGGACGAACTCACCGAACTCAAGAAGGCCTACGGTGATGCGCGCCGCACCGCGATCGTGCCGAGTGCTCCCGGAGAATTCAGCGCGAAGGATACGATCCCGAATGCGCCGATGATCGTGACACTCACGAGGTCGGGCTACGTGAAGCGGTTATCGCCGCTCCAATTCCGCGCACAGAACCGCGGAGGAAAGGGCGTCAAGGGCGTCGACATGCGTGATGATGACGAAGTGCTCTCGCTCCTTCACGTCATGAATCACGACGAACTGCTTTTCTTCACAAACACCGGCCGCGTGTTCGTCCTCCCCGCGTACGAACTCCCGCAGGCGGGACGTGTCGCGCGCGGACAGGCGATTGTGAACCTCCTGCAGCTCAAACCCGAAGAGCGCGTGACCGCCATCCTCAAGGCCGATCTCAGCCAGGCGTCGCACCTCTTCATGGTTACGGATCTCGGAACGGTGAAGCGCACGGAGGTCGCGGAATTCGATAACATCCGCCGCTCGGGTCTCATTGCGCAGAAACTACCGCCGGGGGAGGAGCTCAAATGGGTCGTCGCGACGAGCGGCAAGAATGAAATTCTGATCGTGAGCAAAAAGGGCAAGGCAATCCGCTTCCCGGAGGATGACGTCCGCCCGATGGGGAGAGCCGCTGCCGGTGTGTACGGTATCCGTCTCGCGGACAAGGACCGCGTCGTCGAGGCGAGCGCGGTGAAGGATGCGAACAAGAGCAAGCTCCTCGTCGTCATGGAAAACGGTCTCGGGAAAATGAGTCCGGTCACGGAATACCGCTTCCAGGGCCGCGGAGGCAGCGGAGTATTGGCAGCGAAACTCACGGCAAAAACCGGCGATATTATCGGAGCAGTGATCCTCGAGGAAGGTGCGGAGGGAGATCTCCTCTGTATTTCGAAGCAGGGCCAGACGATCCGCATGGGACTCAAAGATATCCCGTCGCTCGGACGCGCAACGCAGGGCGTCATCGTCATGCGCTTAACGCCGCCCGATAAAGTCGCGACGATGAGTGTCGTCATGTTCGATAAAGAAGCAGAGGAAGCGATTGCCGCAGCGGCAGAGGAAGAGCGCGCGGAGGAAATGGAAGTGCTCACGGAGGAAATGGAAGCGGTGAACAGGGCGGCGAAGCGGAGTAAGAAGAAAACTGCTGAAACAGGGAAAGCCTAAAATTACTCTACTACTTAGGAGCAGGCATTCCTGCCTGCTGGCTTTGCGTGGGCGAGCACTTTTTTCTTTCCACAGCGTCCGCAGGTCAGAAGACCTGCTCCTGATCTAAGGTACAATCTTTTTATGTTCCGTCTCCAGCCCGGTCACAGCGTCATCATCACCAATGCAGCAGGGGAATACCTGATGCAATTCCGCGACGGTGCCGCGGGCATTCACGACCCGCTGACGTGGGATTTCTTTGGCGGAGCGGAGGAGGAAGGGGAATCGCACATTGAAGCGGCAGTGCGTGAGTTGCAGGAAGAACTCGGTATTGAGATTCAGCCGGCTGAACTCACGGTTGTCACAGAGCAGGCATTCGCCGACCGCGATGACACGCTTATTCGTTGCAGCCGTCCGTTGGAGTGGGGGCAGTTCACGGTGCTGGAAGGGGCGGGATGTGCGTTTTTGAGCAGGGAGGAATTACTGCGGTTACAACTTTCGCAGCGTGTGCGATTCATCGCAGAAAAGTACTTATGACGCCCCTCATCCCAACCCCTGTCCTGAGCGCAGTCGAAGGGTTCTCCCATTGGGAGAAGGAGGACGAAAACGCTTGCACCGGCCCAAAAAGCATGTAGAATCTTCCGGCTATGAAGAAGGAAACGCACCCGACGATGTATCCGGAAGGCAAAACGACCTGCACGACGTGCGGGACGGTTTTCGTGATCCCCTCGACCGTGAAAGAGCAGAACGTGGAAGCGTGCAAAATGTGTCACCCGATCTACACAGGTAAGAAGCAGACCACGACCCGTGGCGGACGGATTGACAGGTTTAAGAAGAGGCTGGAAGCGGGGAAAAAGAAGTGACACAGAGGGCACAAAGGGGACAGATGGTACAGAGGAAAATAAAACTCCTTCTTTCGCCTGTGCCCTTTCTTCCTTCTGTCTCTTCTGTCCCTTTTCGTAGCACTCTCAAGCCAAGACTGCTATAATCAGATGTATGAACGAGAGACAGGCGAAGCTGCTTGCGGCCATCATCGACCAGTTTATCGAAACGGCGGTACCCGTCGGTTCAACGGAGCTGCTGCGCCACAGTCACACCTTCCGTCTTTCGGGCGCTACCATCCGCAACGAAATGCGCGTGCTGGGGGAGGAAGGTTTTCTGGAGCAGCCGCACGTTTCCGCCGGACGGATTCCGACCGCGAAAGGCTACCGCGTGTACGTGCGGGAGTTCATCCAGCCATCGACGCTGGAGCTCAAGGTGAAGCGCAAATTCGACACGCTCAAAGAACAGTACTTCCGCCGGAAAGATCAGGAGCGCGTGTACGAGTCGGTGTCACTCCTCTCCCAGATGATCCCCGACATCGCCTTCGCGACCGTCCCGCACAAGGATCAGGTCTACTACCTCGGCCTCGCGAACGTCCTCAGGCAGCCCGAGTTCCAGAGTAATCCGCTGATGGCGACGGGTGTGGTTGAAGTGCTGGAGGGCCGCATCACTGATTTTCTGAAGCAGACACAGGTCGATGAGCAGGTGCGCTACTACATCGGCGAGGAGCATATCCTTCCGCAGATGCAGAGCTGCGGCGCGATGCTTACGTCCTACAAGCTTCGCGGCGAATCCGGTGTCATCGGCATCATCGGGCCAATGCGGATGGATTACGCGTACAACACCGCGGCTCTAGAATTAGTTGCCGATCTTCTTCGTTCTGCCTGATGTCCGTTATTCTTCGTGTCCGTCCCGGCCAGGAAAATGAACGCGGTCCGCTCTACATGGAGTCGGCCGTTGCCGCTATCCATTCGCTTGATGCTGAGGATACGCCCATCGGACTTGAGATCGGCATGCACGAGGGGCTCGTGGCGCTCTATGTCCGTACCAATGAGAACGCCTCACCGCTCATTGAGAGTCAGATCTATGCACAGTACCCTGATACGGATATCGAATTGGTGAATAAAGATCCGTTCATTGCGCGTGAGACCGAGGAAGTGACGACGCTGGAGCTGGAACTCGAGGACCCTGAGATTTTCCCCATCAAGCGCCATCCGCAGTTCGACGACATGCTGACGCGCGCGAACATGGACCCGATTTCGGGCATCACGTCCTCCCTCGCGCGCTACGTCCTCCCCGGCATGCGCGGGCACGTGCAGATTGTTCTTTCTCCGCTCAGTAATAGCTTCCGACGCCGTGCCCTCCGGTTTTTGCCGCTTTTACGGAAGGGACTCGCGAGCATGTCTCCCCGCTATGCCGCTTTTTTCGCACGCGTACAGTTGGCGCGCGGCTGGAAGAGAATCCTCCTCTTCCCGCTTTCCATCCTTCTCGGGGGGTTCCGCGCGTGGCCGCTCATCAACAAGATCCCGAAGTTTTCCGGCGAACGGATCGGCCCTTCCCTCGAAGAAGAGGAAGGAGAGCACATGCCCAGCAGTGCCCGGTCACATGATCGTGAAGACGCTGTCGCAGGTGCGCGGGACAAAATGAACAGACTGCTCTTCCGTACGAATATCCGCATCAACGTGATCGCACCGAAGGGGAAAAAGAAAGATGCTATGCGTAAAGCCATCGAGATCGCCGGCGCTTTCCAGCAGTTCTCCCTTCCGCACAGCAACACCTTCGTCACCGAAAAACCCGTCGTTGCAGACCAGATTGCCCACGAACTGGACAGCGCATCCTACGTTCTCTCGGTCGAGGAAATCGCGACGCTCTGGCACGTTCCCACCATCCTCGTCCAGAGTCCGGGACTCGATCGTGTGTTCAGTAAAAAACTCGAACCGCCGGTGAACCTGCCGGTGCCGGATGTCACCGACAAGCCCGAAGATCTGACAGTGCTCGGCGAGGCTGTCTTCCACGGCCGCCGGACCCCCTTCGGCATCCGCCGCGACGACCGTCGCCGCCACGTCTACATCATCGGAAAGACGGGTATGGGAAAATCAACGATTCTTGAGAATATGATCTTCAGCGACATTCATGCGGGGAAAGGAGTCGGCGTCATTGATCCGCACGGCGATTTAATCGAAGCAATCCTCCAATTTATCCCGAAGAGCCGCAGCAACGACGTCATCCTCTTTGATCCTGCAGACCGCGATTTTCCGCTCTCCTTCAACATTCTCGAGTGGCCCAACCCCGACCAGCGGCCGCTCGTCGCCTCCGGCCTGATGAGTGTCTTCACGAAACTCTGGCCCGAGGCCTTCAGCGGACGCATGGAGCACATTCTGCGCAATAACCTCCTCGCACTGCTGGAATTCGAGGGATCATCAATGCTCGGGATTCTGCGGATCTTTTCGGATGATGCGTACCGCGCGAAAGTCGTCGAGAAAGTCTCAGACCCGATGGTCAAAAATTTCTGGGTTTCCGAGTACGCAGGTTGGAGCGACAAGTACCGCACCGAAGCCATCGCCGCGATCCAGAACAAGGTGGGGCAGCTGCTCACGACCCCTCTCATCCGTAACATCGTCGGACAGGTCGCTTCCACCCTCGACGTCCGTCACGCTATGGACAGCGGAAAAATCGTCCTCGTGAATCTTTCGAAGGGTCGCATCGGCGAAGACACCTCCGCGTTCCTCGGTTCGATGCTCGTCACGAAATTCCAGATCGACGCGATGAGTCGCGCCGACATTCCGGAGAAAGATCGCAAGGATTTCTTCCTGTACGTCGACGAGTTCCAGAACTTTGCGACGCAATCTTTTGCCACTATTCTTTCCGAAGCGCGCAAATACCGTCTGTCCCTCACAATGGCCAACCAGTACGTCGGGCAGCTGATGATCGGCGACCGAGACTCGAGTCTCCGCGACGCGGTCTTCGGCAACGTCGGTACGCTCATCAGCTTCCAGGTCGGCTCCGACGACGCGGAAGACCTCAGTCTCCAGTTCGAGGAAATGGCTCTGCCAAAAGACATTCTCAGTCTCCCGAAATACCACGCGTACATGCGGCTCATGATAGATGGTATTCCAAGTAAACCTTTCTCGGTCGGCACACTTCCTCCTCCGAAGTACAAGCAGGATGAAGGACGCGTGCAGGTACTACGCGATCTTTCACGCGAGCGGTACGCGGAAAAGAGATCAGTTGTCGAAGATAAAATCAGCCGCTGGGCGGTCTCCGCCGCTGAAGGTAAATCACAGGTAAAAACTGTGGAGAAAGCGAAAGAAAAAGAAGACGAAGAGAAGAAGAAAGCGCGCGCGAAGGGCATGAGCATCGAGGAATACCGCAAGTGGCGCGACCGTGAGATGTGGACGAATGAATTTAACGGACTGCGGAAGAAGAAAATGACCGGCGAGGAAATGAGTGTGCTGGAGCAGACGAAATATACGGAACTGGAGAAGCGATTGGTCGAATCCGGAGGCGTCCCGCCACCGAGCAAAGCGCTGATACAAGCCGCGATCAATGCGGGGAAGGATGTGACGGAGTTTATGACAGCCGAAACGCAGATTGCGGCACCAACACCTGTGGAAGCGAAGAAACCGGCTGCAAAGAAACCGAAACAATAATTTTACAACACCTCCCGCGGCCCAAATGTCTTCTCGCTCCCGGCAATAATCTCATCATCGACGCTGATGACTGCAGCTTTATCGGTCGTCATCTCCTCCGGAAAGACCGTGTTCACTCCGAAGGTCGGCTTTCCGTTTGCGGTGCCGTCGACACGGAAAGGGCGGACATTTTTCCACGTTTTCAGAGGTTCACCATCAGTACGCATGATGCCGGTTTCGGGGTTGATCATCGTAACGGCGCAACGGACCGAGAGATCGCCGAAGAGCATCCGGATCGGCCAGCGGGTGCCGTGGACCTTTCCTTTGATTTGCGCATCTTTCAGGATGTCCTCGAGGAAAGCGATCCAGCCCCTGACTCCGATGTTCGGTCGAACAGCCTTCATTGATGCTTCTCCAGTGAGAGAAGAATACGATGCCAATAACTGTTGCCCGCCGTCGGTGAAGAGCGTGTCCGCACGCTCTCCGCATGAATGCCTGTCCTCCACGTGCCGCAGATAGCTGATCGAAGGCAGAAGTACTTCGACTTTATCGGGATCATCACCGATCGACTTCAGGTAGTTTTTGACATATGCGTTGATGGGACCGCATTCCCGTACGGCATAGACGACAGTATTCGGGATCACTTCCACTGTAGTGACATCACCGTTCTGCGGTTGGAGCTGCTCCGGGTCGATTTCCAACTTCCCTACACCCGGTGCCTCGTAGATAAGTTTCCTCCCGTCGAAGTGCGGCTGCATGAGTGCAAGTTTTGCTTGATTCCTCTGACTGAAGCGGGTGAACATTGCGTTGTGCATAACAGGAGGAATTTGCCCCAGCATGAACGACCGGTCGCGCAGGAGACCGTCCTCCGTCTCGAGTCCGTCCTTCGTGATGCGTGCACTCGGGATTGATAATCCCCCGAGCGCTTTGCCTGGGTAGATACACAGGGATGCGATCAGGCCTCGGAGTCCTTCCGTATGTTTCGGAATAGCGTGCAAATGCTTGGCATACGGCAATTTTCCGTCTTGTTCGCATTGTGCAATGTACGCTTCGCGAATGGGTGGCATAGAAAAACAATACTACTTTTTGCAGGAGCGTCAATGCGTGCCTCAACCCCGAATTCAAGCTGGAAGCTGAACACCCAGGCGGTGGCAATGGGAGGATAGCACTTCGGAAGGGGTCGAGACGCCCAGGCACTTCCTCGGACGATTGTTGAGACGATCCTGATATCTTTTGAGCTGCTTCGGGGTGATGCGGGAGATATTCGTCTGCTTTGGGATGTAGCGTCGCAGGAGACCGATGACCTGTTCCACCGATCCCTTCTGCCACGAACTGTAGGGATCG
>JACRIG010000030.1 GCA_016215715.1 Candidatus Peregrinibacteria bacterium
ATCCACTCGGTCGCCACTGCGCACGGCGGATATTCCGTGTTTGCCGGAGTCGGGGAGCGCTCGCGCGAAGGAAACGATTTATATTACGAAATGAAAGAGTCAGGAGTTCTTGATAAAACCGCACTCGTCTTCGGACAGATGAACGAACCGCCGGGACCGCGCCTCCGTGTTGCTCTGTCGGGCCTCTCCATCGCCGAATATTTTCGTGACGAGGAACAGCGCGACGTCCTTCTCTTCATTGATAACATCTTCCGCTTCACACAGGCGGGCAGCGAGCTTTCCGCTCTCCTTGGCCGTATTCCGAGCGCCGTCGGGTACCAGCCGACCCTCGCGCAGGAAATGGGCATGGTGCAGGAGCGTATCACCTCGACGAACCGCGGTTCCATCACCTCCGTACAGGCCGTCTTCGTTCCGGCGGATGACTTAACCGACCCTGCCCCCGCGACGACCTTCGCCCACCTCGACTCGACCATCGTGCTCACGCGCGCTCTTGCCGAGCTCGGAATTTATCCCGCCGTCGACCCGCTCGACTCGACCTCCACCATTCTTACGCCCGATGTCGTCGGCGAAGAGCACTATCAGGTCGCACGCTCCGTCCAGAAGACACTGCAGCGCTACAAAGAATTGCAGGACATCATCGCGATCCTCGGAATGGAAGAACTCTCCGAGGAAGATAAATTGACCGTCCAGCGCGCGCGCAAAATCCAAAAATTCCTCTCGCAGCCGTTCTTCGTCGCCGAAGTCTTCACCGGTTTCCCCGGCAAGTTCGTCTCCATGAAGGACACGGTAAAGAGCTTCAAAGCGATTCTCGACGGCGAACTCGATTCCGTTCCCGAGCAGGCGTTTTATATGAAGGGAGGGATTGACGAAGTAAAAGCATAATATGACTGATCATGGACTTCAGGATCGGCTCGAAATGCTAACAACTGGTAATATACAAGTTGCAAATATTGCGGAGCTTCTTGCAGGCGCGCGAGCAAAGGAAATACCGCTATGGGCAATTCGTGAAGCATTGTCTCGCGGTTTTACAGAGCGTATTCGTCGGCTTACCTCGCGGGCAGAAGCACTTTCACAATCACCAAAAGGAGCTTCTTATTTTAGAATGTGTGCGGAAGAGACTCGAGTATTGCTCAAGCAAATCGAGCAGGGCAAAGATGTTGTCCTAATGTGTGATAGATTCGACGGAATTTGCATCCCGTCAAGCAATCGCAATAATTCGGAAGAATTTCTGTACGATTTATAAAGTTGCATGCTGCATATCGATATCATCACCCCCGATTCTACAGTCTACAGCGGAGAAGCCTCGAGCCTCACGCTCCCGACTGCTGATGGTGAAATCACGGTTCTTCCGCATCACATTCCGCTTCTTTCGGTCCTCGTTCCGGGAACCGCGATCGTCCGAAAAGGGAGTGAAGAATTCGTCTTCGCTGTTTCGCGCGGCGTGATCGAAATCGACGGAGCGTCCGTTCGTGTACTTGCTGATACTGCCGACCGTCTCGAGCATCTGGAAGAAGCGGCTATCGAGAAGGCAAAGGAAGCGGCGGAGAAGCTGGTGAAGGAAAAGCGCTTCGACACCGAAGGATTCATCGAAGCGACGGCGATTCTGGAGCGGGAGTTGGCGAGGCTGAAGACGGTACGACGACACAGATCGGGCCGCTCACTTCAACGCTGACAGAAATCAGATCCTGTACACTTGAGCTATGGATATGGAGCAGGTACATCATCAGCCAGATCAGTCTAAGCAAGCTTCGAAGGTTGCAAAATCTAACGAAGCCAACTGGGGGCTCGTGTTCGGTCTTGTAGGGCAGATCGGTTACATCATCGCAATTCCCGCCGTCCTCTTTGCCTTCGGCGGCGCGTATCTCGATAAATATGCGGGAACGTCGCCGTTGTTTGTTATTCTGGGTCTTTCGATTGCGTTCCTCGCATCGGCATTCGGGGTGGCACGGGTTATCAAAACAATTACCGCTCTTGATAAAAAATAATGTAGCAAAAGCACTGTCACACTGAGTCCTTCGTCGTCGGCCCCAGTTTTGTCATCCCGATGCGGAGACGAGGGACGACAAAACTGGGGCTCGCTCAGGATAAACTCCGGCGAGGGACGTGGTTCGTCGCCGCTCACCATGACATACTAAAAAGTAAATTTAAGTAATGAGGTCGTGGAAGGCCTTGAATCTATCCCGTCATCTTGCTAGCCTCTCGCCACAACATTCTGAGCCCTCCGCAGGCCGAACGCCTGCTCCTGAATCTTTATACCCATGGCCTCCTTCATCCCCGTCCCGCCGCTCAGCTCCGAAACCCTGTTTCACATCGGGGAATTCGGCGTCCGTAACACGCTCATTATGGCGTGGATGGCGATGGCCGTACTCTTCGTCGTCGCTCTCCTCGGGCTCGCAACCGGCTATAAACTGACCCCCCGTGGCCGTTTTCAGGTGTTGCTCGAAATGATCGTCGGCGGACTCCATGACTTCTTTGACTCTATTTTCCAGAATGAGAAGATGACGCGCCGGTTCTTCCCGCTCCTCGCGTCGATCTTCCTCTTCATTATTATCGGCAACTGGATGGGCATCCTTCCGGGGGTAGGCAGCATAACCATTGAGGGCCTGCACAACGGAGAAATAGCAGCGATACCGCTCTTCCGTTCGATGAACGCGGACGTGAATATGACACTCGTCTTTGCGATTGTCGCGATCATCTTCACGCAGGTCGTTGGTCTCGCGACTATTGGAATCTTCCCGCACGCCGGCAAGTACTTCGTGATGCCGTGGAAGAAGCCGTACGTGCTGGGTACCTTCATTGGCATTCTCGAGTTCATCGGAGAGTTCGCACGCATCATTTCCTTCACCTTCCGTCTCTTTGGAAATATTTTCGCAGGAGAAGTGCTCCTCGTCGTCGTCAGTTCCCTCGTTCCCTACTTAGTGCCGATCCCGTTCCTCGGCCTCGAAATCTTCGTCGGCTTCATTCAGGCAATGGTGTTCTCAATGCTGACGGCCGTCTTCATTCTCATGGCGATGCAGTCGCATGGAGAAGGGGCGCATTGACGGTTAAAAGTTATAGGTTAAGAGTTACGGGTTATTTTAAAGTATTCAACTCGTAACTTTTAACTCGTAACCCGTAACCGAGTCGGATACCCATTTTCACCCTTGATTCTTTTGCCACCCATCCTTACAATCCGCGCGCTTTATCATTCTCATTCATTTCTCCCCACCCGTATGGCAGCTGAAGTCGTTACCACCGCAGCGTCAACCGCGCTCGACCCTATCTTCGCGAAAAACATCGCCATGGCTCTTGCCATGGGTCTCGGTGCCATAGGACCTGGCATCGGCATCGGCATCATCGGCGGTAAGGCTGTCGAGGCCGTCGGCCGCAACCCCGAAGCCTCCGGAAAGATCCAGACTCCGATGATTCTCTGTATCGCCTTCGCGGAAGCGGTCGCCATTTACGCTCTCGTCGTTGCGCTCATCGTCAAATTCGTCTGATCCAGTTTTTTAGTTATTAGTTAATTAGTTATTAGTTAGAAACTAACAAACTAGTAACTAACAACCTAACGAACTTCTTAGCCCGCCCTCCCCCTTATGGAATTACTCAACACCCTCGGCATCGACTGGAAACTGCTGATTGTCCAGCTGATTAACTTCGTCCTCCTCATCGCTGTTCTCACGTACCTCCTCTACAAGCCGGTTCTGCGTGTTCTCGATGAGCGCAAGGCGCGCATTCAAAAATCGATGGAGGATGCGAAGAAGGTAGAACAGATGAAGAAAGACATGGATGATGTTCGCAAAGAGCAGATGAAGAAGCTCGATGCGGAAACGGGCAAGCTGCTTGAGGCCGCACGTAAGCATGCTGATGACATGAAGAAGGAGATGGTTTCGCGCGCACAGGAGGAAGCGGCAGGAATTGTGGCGAAGGCGCAGGAGCAGCTGGGTGCAGAACGCAGCCGCATGGTGTCTGAAATTCAGGGAACACTCGCCGACATTGTCGTCCGCATGACCGAGAAAGTATTGCAGCGTGAATTCGCAAAAACCGATCAGGAGCGGATTCTTGGCTCTATTAAGCAGGATCTTCCCGCTCTCCTCAAATGATGCGGCTCCGCGCTTCGCTTCGCCGACATTCATCCTTTTCCGACTATTGATATGAAGGTCACTGCCAATGACATCGCCCGCGCTCTTCTTGAGCTCAGCAAGTCGATGCCGGACGGGCAGGTTTTTTTGAAAGATGTCCGCGATGAACTGAATCGTTCCATTTCCGGAGAAGCGCTGACTGTAACAGTCACAACCCCCGAAGGTTCGGCTCACGATCTCGCAGAGGGTGTGAAGCAGATGATCGAGAAGAAAACGGGGAAGGCCGTACAGGTGATCGAGCAGGCCGATCCGTCGCTCATCGGCGGCGCGGTGGTGAAGCTCGGCGATCAGCAAATCGATTTCAGTCTCCGCGGCGGCCTCATGCAACTGACAGACCGCCTTCGTTCCCATTCATAAACCAGCAACCAGAAACCAGCTAACCAGCAACCTTATGACCACTCTCACCAAAGACGTCCTCGGCCTCCTCGAAGAGCAGATCACGAAATACAAGCGTGACGCGTCACAGGAACAGGTCGGCACGGTCACCGAAGTCGGTGACGGTATCGCGAAAGTGCAGGGACTCTCGAACGTCGGCTCCGCAGAAATGATCGACTTCGGCAACGGACTCTTCGGTTTCGCTCTCAACCTGCTCGAAGATGAAGTCGGCGTCGTCATCCTCGGTGATTTCTCCAAAGTGAAGGCAGGGGACACCGTGAAAGCAACGGGCAAGATTCTCTCCGTGCAGGTCGGGCAGGAGCTGGTCGGACGTGTCGTTTCTCCACTTGGTGAAGCCAAAGACGGTGGACCGGTGCTTAAGACGAAGACACAGTATCCGGTGGAGAAAATTGCTCCCCGCGTCATCGAGCGCAAGTCTGTCACGGTGCCGCTGCAGACCGGAATCAAAACGATCGACGCGATGATCCCGATCGGTCGCGGCCAGCGCGAGCTGATCATCGGCGACCGCGGAACGGGAAAAACGGCGCTCTGTATCGACGCCATCATCAACCAGAAAAAAAATCAGACGTCGGATCATCCGGTTATCTGCATCTACGTCGCCATCGGTCAGAAAGAATCGAAGGTCGCGAAGATCGTGAAAGAGCTGACGAAGCGCGGCGCGATGGAGTACACGATTGTCGTCACGGCGTCGGCTTCCGAGTCCGCGACACTTTCCTACATCGCACCATTCGCCGGATGCGCGATGGGAGAGTTCTTCCTCGATCAGGGCAAAGATGTTCTCTGTGTCTACGATGACCTCTCCAAGCACGCAACCGCGTACCGCCAGATCGCGCTGCTGCTCCGTCGTCCTCCGGGGCGTGAGGCGTATCCGGGTGACGTCTTCTATCTCCACAGCCGTCTTCTCGAACGCGCTGTGTGTCTCAGCGACGAACGCGGTGGCGGAACGCTCACAGCGCTCCCGATCATCGAAACGCAGGCGGGGGAAGTGTCCGCGTACATCCCGACCAACGTCATCTCCATCACGGACGGTCAAATCTTCGTTGAGAGCGATCTCTTCTACAAAGGAATCCGTCCGGCTGTAAACGCCGGCATCTCCGTTTCACGCGTCGGCTCTGCAGCGCAGGTGAAAGCGATGAAGAAGGTCGCAGGCAAACTCCGTCTCGATCTCGCGCAGTACCGTGAACTCGCAGTCTTCGCGCAGTTCGGTTCGGATCTTGATGCAGCGACGAAAAAACAGCTCGATCGTGGTGCGCGCCTCACTGAGATCCTCAAGCAGCACCAGTACGAACCGGAGGCGACAGGGGAGCAGGTTGCGTCGCTGTACATTGCGGTCAACGGTCTGCTCGATGAAGTGCCGGTGAAAGAAATCAAGCCGGTGGAGGCTGAATACATTGCAGCGCTTCGCAGTCAGCACCCGAAGATTCTCGAGACATTGGAGAAGGAACTGACGCCGGAAGCAGAAGAAATTCTGAAGCGCACCATCAGCTCGATCAAAGACCGCAAAGGATTCACTTCGGCTCCTTCCGACAGGTAAAACACCATGGCCCGCAGTCTCCGCGACCTTCGGCGCAAAATGAAGGCGATCAAGTCGACGCGTCAGGTGACGAAAGCCATGGAACTCGTGTCCGCGTCGAAGATGCGCCGTGCAGTCCAGAACGCACAGTTGCTGCGCCGCTACGCGCTCACGGCATGGGCAATTTTGCAAAAGCTTGCTGCGGCCCACACGGGAACGCACCCGTGGCTACAGGAACGACCCGTGAAAAAAGTACTCGCAATTATTTTCACGAGCGACCGCGGACTCTGCGGCAGTCTGAACACGCAGCTCTTCCGCGCACTCAATCAGTACGTGAACGGACTGAAGAAGATCAATTCATTTGAGAAGATCGACTTCATTGCCATCGGACGCAAAGGGCAACAGTTTTTGGCCCGCACCGGACAGAATGTCGTCGCTGCCTTTCCCGCTCTCAGCAATCATCCCAAATTCAGCGATGTACTCCCGATGACCCGCATGGCTCTCGAAGGATTCAGGAAAGGCGACTACGACCACGTCGTCATTCTCTATACCGATTTTATCTCCGCGCTCGCACAGGAGCCGGGCGCAAAAGTGCTCCTGCCGTTCTCCGAGACAGAACTCAAAAAAATGATCGAAGGTCTTTCGCCGGACAAGCGACAGACGAAGGAAGCGCAGGAAGCGATGAAGTATGAAGTCCCTGCAAGTGAGTACGTTTTTGAGCCTTCGGAAGAAGACGTTCTCGACCGCATCCTCCCGCAACTCACGGAAATGCAGGTGTATCAGGCCGTGCTCGAATCCGCCGCCTCTGAACACTCCGCCCGCATGGTCGCAATGCGTTCGGCCTCCGACAACGCATCCGACATCCTCTACGACCTCACCCTCAGCTATAACCAGACCCGTCAGGGGAACATCACCGCGGAGCTTGCGGAGCTTTCAGCCAGTAAGGCAGCATTGGATTGATCAGACTTTCATCTCTGCATTCATTCCGAGAGTCGCTGCATATTTTGCACGAATCGGTTTCACGCACGCGTCGATGAAGGCAACAACTTGCTCAGGAGCGCGGCCAATATGGAGAGCGGGGTCGAGTACTGCATCGATATCAACTTTTTCAAAGAGCGGATCGCCTTTCAGTCTGTCCACGAGATCATTATCCAGCGCCAGTTCCTTCACGCGCCTGCCTGCTTCTTTACTATGGGCACGGATTGCTTCATGCAGCTTTTGCCTGTCTCCGCCTTTCATCACTCCGTCCATCAGGATGGCGTCTGTCGCCATGAACGGTAACTCGTCGCGAAGATGTTTCCGGATCATTGCGGGATAGAGTTTCATGCCCCGCGCAACGTACGTGAGAATGAGCAGGATACTGTCGCAGGTGAGAGCAGCTTCAGGAAGCACAATGCGCCTGTTGGAGGAATCGTCGAGCGTACGCTCCAGAAATTGTGCAGAGGCTGTCTGAGCGGCAATGCCCGGGAGACTCGCGAGATATCGCGAGAGCCCCGTTGCACGTTCGCTGAATGTGGGATTCTTTTTGTAGGCCATCGCTGTGCTTCCGACCTTTCCGTCTTCGTCCGGCTCATCCATTTCCTTCCGAAATGCAAGAAACCGGACATCATTGCACATTTTATGGGCAGCCTGCGCAACAAGTCCGAGTGAACCGGTGATCTGTGTATCAACGATCCGCGGATACACCTGTCCTGTGATCGGAAAGTGACCGCTGCCGCCGATCTTCTGAACGAAGCGTCTTTCCAGATCGTCCACTTTCGCAGTATCACCATTGAATAATGTAAGAAAAGACGCTTGTGTTCCGGTTGCGCCTTTCAGTCCCCGCAGAGGGAAATCACTGCGCCGCATTTCCAGTTCCTTCAGACTCAGCACAAAATCCTGACACCACATTGCCGCACGCTTCCCGACGGTAGTGG
>JACRIG010000031.1 GCA_016215715.1 Candidatus Peregrinibacteria bacterium
CCATCATTGCCAGATGAAATACGACGATGCCAGCGTGCATCACGTTGCCGGCATTCAGTTCGTCGAGCTCTGGCCCGAGGCTCCATCCGAACTGATACCAGTACGCAGATAGCAGCGCACAGGCACCGATGAGAACGAAAACGACTGCGACAACGGTGACGCTTTCCAGACGGTCGATCCATTTCTTCGGGTTCATGCTTTCCTCCGTAGGCTGAAAGATCACAGCGATCGTGAATTGCGCATGCAATTCTCCGTAGCTGATAGGATCATCAAATACTTTTATTCCCGTACTGACAAGAGTTACTTTGGCGTCTTCCGTAAGCCCTCAGCAACAAGTCCGATTGCAAAGACGAGTGCGGCGCCGATGCCTCCGAAGAGGAGAGATGCAAGGCCGAGCCAGATCCAGAGGAACATACTCCAGAGGAACGTGATGAGGGCAAGCATCAGGAAAATTTTTGGCGGGTTGTAGTGGACGGAGGTTTCGATGATGTACTGAAGCGTACGGAACGTATCGCGGACAATGCGGACCTTGGAGCGCCCGACGCGCACCTCGTAGGCGATGGGCATGTAGCCGACCATTTTACCCGTGAACATGTACACAAGGGTGATGGTTGTCGTAAAGCTGAAGCCGTTGCAGAGATCATGCAGATAGGGTCCGACTTCGGATTTTCGCAATGCCCGAAAACCCGAGTTGACGTCAGGAATACGATTGCCGGTCATGAACTCGGCGATCATTTTGAATACGATGCGCGCAAATTTTTTTAAGAAAGATCCGTGGTAGGCACGACCCTGTCTGGCTCCGACAACCATGTGAAAACCGCGATTGAGTTCGGTGACGAGATCAGGGATACGGTCGATCGGGTACGTTCCGTCTGCATCGGAAAGCACGATAACATCATTTGTTGCTGCACGAATGCCGTCTTTGACGCTGTACCCGTAGCCGACGTTCATCGGGTGACGCACGACACGAACACCGTTCTCCGCCGCAATCTCCGCTGTACGATCGGTCGACCCGTCATCGACAATGATAATCTCGGCATCGAGCGGAAGTGCTTTGATGGCCTGCAGGACGGGGCCAATGGCGCCCTCTTCATTGAATGCCGGAATGATGATGCTGATTTTTTCCATGAGCAACCGAGACTAGCCTATTTCGTCCGCTCACAAAAGACAAAAAGACGGTCGAAGCCGGTCGCTCCGACCACAAAATAACAGAAAATCGCAGGCATCAGATAGCGGGGAGTGGCATCCGTGAGAATGAAAACGAGTACCGTGTACACCATGATGCTGAGCAGCAACCAGAATGTGCGGTCGGTGAACAGTCTACGCAGTCCAAAGAGGCAGCCGAGATAGAGAATGACGGTCCCAAGTACGGTGAAGATATTATAAAAACGTCCCCATTCATTGACGTACGGCACATGCAGTTCGAGGATTTCAAAAACCGAATACGACAGATAGGACGGAAGGTTGGCGAGAATTTTCTGCTGTCCTGCAATGCCCGAGACACGATCCTCATCGCTTAGCGGCAATCCTTTCGGCCAGTGCGCGTGCATCACGGCATTGAAACTGCACTGCGGCGGGACGACCGACCAGTCGCGCGAGATGTACTCCGCCCACAGGCACCGAAGCGGCGTGAGCCCGCGAATGTATTCCGCCTGTTCGCCGCGGACGTACCATGTGACAGCGGAGCGGTAGCAGCCCGTGATGCACGGGCGTCCGACCTCCAGAGTATTACGCAGTCCCCACGGGAAAAGGACGAGTAGCCAGAGTGCGAAGAAAATCGCGATGTGGGTGAAGCGTGTGCGCCAGATCAGCAGCAGTGGCAGAAGGAAGACGGGTAAGAAAAGATAAGGACTGTAGAAAAGACTAAGAAGGCCGAGGAGCAAACCCCCACCAATCATCGGCCGGATGGCATGTGTGCGGCGGTACGAAAGCAAACAGGTCGCGGCACTCAGAAGAAGAACGAACGACAGAAGTTCGCGGTTGAGCGAGAGAATGATGTAGTACGCCGGCGGGAAAAAAAGTGCGAGCACCCAGAAAATGGAAAGGACGCGCCGCGTCACCAGACGCGAACATTCGCTCAGGAA
>JACRIG010000032.1 GCA_016215715.1 Candidatus Peregrinibacteria bacterium
CGATAGAGGGCGGAAAGAGTATTAACGCAAGGTATTCAACCGACGGCGGAAACAATACCGGCTGGAACTTTGAAACCGTGGTCTTTAGCGGCACGGGCGGTTGGACGGATATGAGTAATTGGAGCAACGGATACGTTCCCACGGCGTACGATAATGTGCGCATCAGCGCGGATGTGACGATGAACAGCGACTATAGCGTAGAGTCGATCACTATCGACGCGGGCAAGGAATTGATTTTGGGCGCGGGCTACACGCTCGAGACGACCGATCCTCTGGTCATCGCCGCCGGCGCGGAATTCCAGGCCATGGCGGGCGCATGGATAAAGAGCAGGATAAACAACACGGGGGGGACGATAACCTTAGGAGACGACGCGATCATAGAATATGATATAACCAATTCAGGCACTATGAACATGGCAGGCGCGATCATAAGGGAGGCTATAAACAACTCAGGAACGATGACCTTTGCAGGCACAGAGCAAATATACGGCGGGATAAGCAACAGAGGAACGATGACCCTGACAGGCGGCGAGACTATAGTTCTGGGACAGGGTGAGGAGATAACCAATTATGCCGGCAGCACGGTCAGATATACCGGCGGCGCGGGCGTGTTAGCCCTTAAGGCCGGCACATCGTACTACAACCTTGAATTTGCCGACAGCGATAGTCAGTGGCAGGCGGACAGTAACCTTATGGTCAACGGGTCGTTCAAGGTGGAAAGCGGAAGGTTCAATCTCGGCAGTAAACAGATGACGGTCAAGGGAGATTTCACAGCCGCTAACAACCAGGTCTTCGATGCCGGAACGGGTATAGTCGCATTCGATAATCCGGGCGGCACGTCCAACATCCACGGCACCACATTCGCGAACCTGACCGTTACGGCTGGCACGACGCTCATCATAGACGAGAACGCGACTGAGACGATCACCGGCGCGCTAACGATGAATGGTACGGCGGAAAGTCCGATTACCCTGCGGAGTCGCCTTAGCGGTTCTGCATGGAACATAGATCCGCGAGGCACGATTAGCGCTTCTTATGTTAATGTCACGGACTCGACTAATATAAGTACAATTAACAGCAGCATAACTGTAACGGGAGGCGGAACTGGCCTGCGATCCACTGGTTGGAATTTTGGCGGAAGCTCGTCAACTTCAACCTTAGCCTCAACAGCAACCTC
>JACRIG010000002.1 GCA_016215715.1 Candidatus Peregrinibacteria bacterium
AAGAGATTATTTTTCATGTGCATGTTCCTCTTCAGATCGACGAAGACGTACCAGAGTGCGACGCCTCCCCAGATTGTATTAAGCACAATGAAGGGATAACTGTTCAGGTACACCGCGTAGATGAGAAGCAATAGACTTCCGAGAAAATTGAAAAATTCATAAATGAGGTAATCGCCCTCCCACTCATGAAACTGCGTCAGAACAAACGCAACAAGGCAGATGGCCGCACCCGAGGTGCCGATGAGAGTGATTGAGTCCATGGGTATGGTTTCTATTAATATTATATCATAAAATTATAAAATAGCAATCAGTTGCGTACTGAAAACAGTACAACAGGAGGTGTCTCACATGATAAAAAGCACGAGCAATCGGGTAATTATAGCAGTATAGTGCTTGTATGACAGCATCTCGATATTCGGTCGGCGGCAGTGAGAACGAGTACATGGATGTGAAGCAGACAATCCTGAAAAACAAGAAGGACATCGCTGACTTGCATGCGCTCTTTATCGAAGAAGAAAAGGCTTTGGCCAGAGCATACGAATTGCTTCTCGACGAGATGAGATCAGACACTCCCATTTCATCGGACTTGATCAAATATGTTCATGGACGCATTTTCAGCGATCTGTATGAGTGGGCCGGTCGATGGAGAACCGTATCGATCAGTAAAGAAGGAACTGCCTGGCCGCCTCCGGATTACCTTGGCGAGGCAATGATCGCATTTGAACAGGGTGTACTTTCAAAGTTCCCCGCAACATCACTTACGCCGGACGATCTCTTCTGCAAAGCAGTCGGTCATATTCAGGGGGAGTTTCTCTCCATTCATCCCTTCCGCGAAGGCAATGCCCGAACAATCAAGCTCGTCACAGATTTGCTGGCCGTGCAGACAGGCCGTCTCGCTCTCATCTACGATCCATCAGATGCTGGTCGAGATGACTATATCGCTGCTGCGAAAGCGTCGATGCTCCAGAACTACGAACCTATGACCGCAATCATCGCTTCGGCGCTCAGTGCTTCGAGGCGATCTCCCTGAGTTCCTGTAAGCATTCTTGTTTCGTTGTTTTGCTGAAAGCAGGTAGCCCCTCGATAACGCTGTTATTTTCGACACACCGCAGAATCATCCGATGACGCGTATCCTCATTCTTGAGGATAGGAGAGATTTGCCTTAACCGAGTGCCTGTACCGAACGTCATGGATCTATTATAGCACAAAACCATATCAGACCGTACTCACAAATTGCCAAACGAAAGGACTCGGCATCAACGCTCCACGTAAAAACACTCTCGTGCGCTCTTCTATTTTCGTCTGATATTGGTGGCTGTGCCACGTGAACGCGAGCAACGCAACGTAGCCTATTCTGCGAAGCTTGCGAAGCAGAATGCCCCCTGCGCTGCGTTCGGGGACAATGGATCTTCGGACTCATACTGCGCGTTGCACGCTTGTATTCATCTCGAATTCACCATTGGCGGAGAGAGTGGGATTCGAACCCACGAAACCCTTTCGGGTTTACCTGATTTCAAGTCAGGCGCTATCGACCACTCAGCCATCTCTCCATAAGCAGTATACATGGTACAATCGCCTCCATGGCAGCGATCAACATTGCCCTCATCGGCGTCGGGAACTGTGCGAAAAGTCTGCTGGAGGGAATCGGTTATTACACGACACATCAGGACGACACGACCGGCCTCATGCATCCTCTCGTCTCCGGATATCATCCGTCCGATATTCACATCGTTGCTGCGTTTGATATTGATGAGAGAAAAGTAGGGAAGAACATACTCGAAGCAATGCGGTCTGAACCCAATCGCACGACAACGATCGGCGATGCTCTGCCGAGCACGGTTGTCGTGCAACGTGGCCCGACGCACGACAGCATCATTCCGGAGTTGCGGGAATTTTTCATTCACGAAAGCAAAGAGCCCGCAATTGATGTTGCGGAGGCATTGCGGAAATCCAAAGCAGAGACCGTCATTAATTATTTGCCGACCGGCAGCGATAAAGCGACGTATGCGTACGCTGAAGCAGCTCTTGCCGCAGGCTGCAACTTCATTAATTGCATGCCGACACCGATTGCCAAAGATCCGTCATGGAGAAAAAAATTTGAAGCTGCAGGGCTGGTGCTCATGGGTGACGACATCAAAAGCCAGCTGGGCGCAACGATTCTCAACCGCACGCTGCTCAGCCTCCTGAAAATGCGCGGCGTCCGCGTCATCAGTTCCGATCAGGTGAATTACGGCGGAAATGCCGATCACTTCAATCTGCACTATCGGCCACATGCGAAAGAGGCATCGAAGGAGGCGGCACTCACCAGCATGCTGACGTCTGAAGATGCCCGACCTGCAGCGAGAATGTCGTATACCGAAAAGAATTACGATCACAAGCGTGCAACCATCAAAATTCAGGGTAAACTCTTCGGTCATGCGCCGGTCTCAATGGATATTGTTCTGGAGGACGAGGACAGCCCAAACAGCGGCGGGGTGGTGGTGGATGCCGTTCGCATGGCAAAGGTACTGAGAGAAAAAGGAATGGCTGAACACGCAGGCAAAGCATGTGCGTTTCTGATGAAATCTCCGCCCGTTCAGATGCCCGAGAGTGAAGCGCTGGCTTTTTTCGATCAGATGACTGGTGATTCGCTTTAAGACTAGAGCAAATCATCCACTTTCAGCACCTCTCCCAACTGCTGCTTTAAATCATTATTTTTCGGAAGCTTGCCGATAGGAATCGAGCGGGCGGCCCAGAAGGCGCGGAGCTGATCGAGATAGTTATCGTCTTCGCGCAGTTTTTCGAGGAACGGCATCGCGGCTTCGCGGAAACGGCTGCCGGCGAGGTGTTCCATGAAGGAGTAAATGCAGGTGACGAAGGCGTCTTCACCTCCCTTCACTTCCATCCGCATTTCATCCTGCACGGCGTTGACGATGCTGTCTGTGTCGAGACCCGCGAGGAAGAGGAGATCGTCTGCAGTGCCCGAGGGGAAGAAATGCGTGAGTCCGAGCCGACGCAGCGAACAGGGGAGCTGGAAATCGGCGATGACGTCTGCAACCTGCGTCGCGAGTCCTCCCTCGGCGTTATGATCTTCGACGACAATGAGGTGAGGCGTTTCGAGTGCGGCCTGAATGATCGCGGCTGCATCGAGTGGACGGATGGAAGAGACGTTGAGCACGCGGACACTGGCGGCGTCTTCATGTTTTCCTCCAACAAGTTCATCTGCAGCGCGGATGGCGGCGGGAAGAGTGATGCCGGTTGCGAGAATCGTCACTTTGTCCGTCATGTCCCCTTTGCCGCGGACGATGTCGGCCTTTCCGTCGTAGACGTAATCGCTGCCGTAGACGATGTCTCCCTTCGGAGTGAGAACTTGCGGATGGCCTGCACGTGAGGAAAAGACGTACACGCTCTCGTACCCTTCCGCGATGATCTCCATCGCTTTTTCCGCCATCGCGGCGGCCTGATTGCTGTCACCCGGCATCCAGACGTGCGTGTGGCGGAAGGGGAGATTGAGATAATTTTGTTCCTGATGCGTCTCGCCGTCTTCGCCGACCGTCACCCCCGCATGCGTGCAGTCGTGGAGGACCCCGCAGCGGATGTGGGAACAATTTATGTCGATGAGGCGTGCGTTCGCGCGCGCTTCGTTCGTTCCGAACGCGGCAAACGTGTAGGTGACGGGAAGCAGTCCCGCCTGCCGCATCCCGGCGGCCATCATGTACATATTTGCTTCGGCCACTCCGACGTTGATCACTCTGCCGGGAAATTCTTTCCCGACTTTTTCAAAGCCGCCGCTCGCAGCAAGATCTGCATGCAACACAACAATGCGGCTGTCGGCTTTCATGAGATTCTTCAGATGCGTCTCGCCGAAGTCTTTTCGCGCCGCGCCTTTTTCGGCAGTCACGGTCCGCATGTATCCCGCTTTCTTCAGCGCATCTGCTTTCCACGGAAGAGAAAAATCCGTCTCCACCGGCTTCTTCGCAGCATACCGCACCGCTTCGGCGCTGCGATACTTTTCGTATTTTTTCATGAGATCGGCAAGCGGGGTCATCGATTGCACGATGTCCGCGGAGACTTCTTTTTTGATCGGAGAACCATGATAGTTTGCAGTTCCGTCATTCGATCCCTTCTCCATCAAGGGAACGCCGTATCCCATCGTCGTGTAGTAACAGATGAAGATAGGCCTGCCTTTCTTCGTGAAGCTATCTGCAAGTTCAAGCGCAGCACTAACCTGCGCCGGATCATTCCCGTTTTGCACTTCGATGACCTGCCATCCTGTCGCGGCCGCAATCCTCGCGAGATCCGTCGCGAATGTTTTACTCGGCATGTCCGACAGCTGAATGTCGTTCCAGTCGCCGTGGACGACGAGATTATCAAGCTGCAGATGTGCCGCGAGACGGAACGCTTCCATCACCTGACCTTCCTGACTGTCGCCGTCGGCGAGGACGATGTCGACGACTCCCGGTTTCTTCAGGTACTTCAAAGCGAATGCGGCTCCGAGCGCGTGCGACGTTCCTTTCCCCAGCGGCCCCGTGCCGAAGGGGATATCACCGATGCCGGCCTCAACGTGTCCCGGGAGGCCTGCAGGGATCCGGAACGAGTCGATGATCGCCTGCGGGCCTGCGAGGCGCGCATCTTTTCCCCCGCGACCGAACAGCCACTGGAGGCCGTAGGCGAGCAGGGAGAGATGGCCGGCGCTGTAGCGCAGCGGCTGATCGACAGCGGGGTCCCGGCGCTTCGAGAGAAAATAGGCGAAGGTGAACGACGACAGCGGCCCTCCGGGGTGCCCCGACTCGTGCTTCGTCGGCGCCTGCACGCAGAGATGCGCCATGATGCCGTGCGCCGCTTCGTAGGCTTCGAGCTCTTCTGTGCTGAGTTTTTTCGCTTCCTTCGGGCCGATCCAGACCGGCTCCACCGTCGAAGAGGCCGCGATGATCCGCTGGAGGGACATCGGAACGTCCTTCGTATCTTTGCCGATCAAAGTCTTTGCATCCGGACGGGAGGGACTCATCGGGAGCCAGTATAGCGATCATTTCTCAACGACAATAATCCTCTTCGCCCCCTCGGCGATCCTCTCATTCACGCCGACCCAGTCGTGCATCGAGTCCATGACTACGGTTTCACGGTACCGGTACTCTTCGCCGCGCCTCGTCCCCGGGTCATTGGTGATGAAGTAATCCCCGAGCCAGCTCTTTTCGTATCCGCGGAGAACCAGCATGTGGTACCACGGTCCGTCGCCGGTGAAGTAGGGGTTGCCCAGCATCCGCCCCGCCATCGGGACGATGACGGGATGGCCGGCGATCAGAAGTTCGCGCAGACGCTCGGCACTCGGGTCCGTCTCAACGCGCGCACGGTAGCCGTAGTAATCGCGCGCGATCCGCGCCTCCTGCTCCGCATTCACGTCGATCCCGTATCCGTTCTTTGTCTCCCATGCCACCAGCGCCTGAATTTCCTCCTCTGCCTGCTCAGGCGTCACGGATGTTCCTTCCAGAAAGTGATGGACCATGATGAGCGATGCCTCCTCGCATGCTTCCTTATGCACTGCATCCCAGACACCAAAGGGCGCCTGACCCGCGAAGGGAACGGGGAGAAGAAATTTTGAAGGGGTTTCTTTGGATACAGCTGATGAACTTGCGGCAGCAACGGAAGACATTGCGCTGGACGTCACGTCGGTGACAAGAGCGTTATGAGATGTCTTTTCTTCGAGAACAGCCGACGACGCTGACGATGCGTCCCCGTCAGGAGTCGCCTGTGACTGGCCGGTGCAACCGACAAGAAGCAGCATGCCGATGATTGCACTATTTTTCAGATTCATGAGAGAGGGGAGTATAGGCTTCGCATCTATGACGTTCCAGAGGCACATCCCTTTCAAAATCAAATAACTGATCTATACTCTCACCGATCTTTTGACTCCTTTGTCTCTCTTCGTATGAAACTCTTCCTCGATACAGCAAATGTTGCGCAGGTGGCCGAAGTGGCGGAGTGGGGAGTCCTCGACGGCGTCACGACCAATCCGTCTTTGGTTGCAAAAGAGGGCAAAGATTTCAAAAAAACTGTTCTTGAAATGTGTAAGCATGTGCCGTGTGTGAGCGCGCAGGTGACGGCGACGGACTTTGCCGGAATGAAGAAGCAGGGTGAGGAATATGCATCATGGCACAAGCACGTCGTCGTGAAGGTCCCGATGACGACCGAGGGTCTGAAAGCGCTGAAATTTTTCCGGAGCAAGGGGATTAAGACGAATACGACATTAATCTTCTCACTGCCTCAGGCAATTCTCGCAGCAAAGGCCGGAGCAAACATCATCAGCCCGTTCATCGGACGGCTGGATGATGCGGGGGAGGACGGAATGGCACTCATCGGCGAAATCATGCAGGCATGGTGCCAGTACGATTTCGATTGCGAGGTGCTCGTCGCCTCCACCCGCCACCCGCGTCACATCGCCGATGCGGCGATGCTCGGTGCCCACATCTGCACCGTTCCCTACGACGTCTTTAAAAAACTCCCGATGCACCCGCTCACGGACAGTGGACTGAAGAAATTCCTTGCAGACTGGGAAAAAGTGAAGAAGTAATTCACTCGTCAGGTACAAACTGCGAATACAGGAGAAGCAATTCCCTGTACGCACGACCGATCGAGGCCAGGAGCGTCAGGCGTGCGTTGAGTGGAACAATGAGAGGCAGGCACGCGGACGGTATGTAGTCAGCCTTCGAGGCATCAAAAGATCCGACACTCAGCAGAATTTTGTGTGAAAATTCAACAAAATCATTGCGCATGTATTCGACTGTCTGCATCTGAGCGCGCAAAGGATGCGGAACTCCCAGCGTTTCATTCATTTTTTGCAGTGCATTGTGAATGTAATCGTTATAACTTTCCGCTATACGGATGAGCTCTCCGATAGTTGCGCTTCCGCCGAGGGCATTTTCAAATTCCGAACTCATATTATTATCATAAACTTTTCACGTATCATGTCAATCTTTTGCGGCATCAGCTTTTATCTTCTGCGAGCGAAAAAATGATACTCTCTGTACATGCAACTGGGAGTTATCGGCTTATCAACGATGGGCGGAAATCTTGCCCGCAACGCTGCGCGTAACGGCGCGACGGTCGCGGTGTATAACCGGACACAGGAACGGACTGATGAATTTATCAAGGCATACAAAACCGAAGGAACGTTCGTCCCATGCAGAGATTATTCATACTTGATCGCAGCGCTCAAACCTCCGCGGCCGATTCTCATCATGGTGAAGGCGGGCGACGCGGTGGATCAGGTGATCGCTGAATTGGTTCCACTCCTGAGCAAAGGCGACATTCTGATCGATGGCGGTAATAGCTTCTATCGCGATTCAGAACGTCGTGAGAAGGAACTTACGAAGAAGGGGATTCGTTTTCTCGGCATGGGTGTCAGCGGCGGTGAGGAGGGGGCGCTTTGGGGACCGAGCATGATGCCGGGCGGCGACAAATCTGCGTATGAATTGCTTGAGCCGCTGCTGAAGAAACTTGCTGCGGACGATGGTTCGACAGAACTCACCACAGGTGGTGGTAAATGTGTGTCGTATATCGGCTCCGGAGGCGCCGGCCACTTCGTGAAGATGGTCCATAACGGCATCGAGTACGGCCTCATGCAGCTGATCGCCGAGGCGTACCATCTGCTGAAGTCTGAAGGGAAAGTACCGAATAAAGAGTTCGCGGAGATCTTTGGCGGGTGGAGCAAAAGCGGTTTCCTGCAGTCATTCTTAATCGAAATCACCGCGAAAATTTTCCGGAAGAAAGATGATCTCACGGGGCTGGATCTCATCGACGTCATCCTCGACGAAGCTCTGCAGAAGGGGACCGGCAAGTGGACGACGACAGCCGCGATGGATTACGGCGTGCCGATCCCGACGATCACCGCGGGTGTCGATGCACGGATCATTTCGGGGTGGAAAGAGTTCCGGATGGAGGAAGGAAACTTCGCGCCGCCGGCACTGGAGGAAAAAACGATCGACAAGACTTCCCTGATTGAGGACGTGCGCTTCGCTCTGGAACTCTCCTTCACTGCTGCTTACGCGCAGGGGCTGCAGCTCCTGAGTGCCGCAAGCAGGGAAGAAAAGTGGGAGATTCCTATGAGCGAAGTCGCCCGCATCTGGCGCGGCGGCTGCATCATCCGCTCGGCGCTGCTTCCTTTGTATCAAAAGCTTATCGAAGGCGACAAAGAAGCGGGAAAAACGATGCTGGAATACACGGGCGGTGAGCACCAGCGTGCGTGGCGCAGGGTTATCTCTCTCTCGGCGCTGCGCGGTATCCCGATGCCGGCAACTTCCGCAAGTTTAAGCTACTACGACGCCTACCGGACGAAGCGCCTCCCGCAGAATCTCATTCAGGCAATGCGGGACTTTTTTGGTGCACATACGTACAGGCGCGTTGATAAACCGGGGACGTTTCATTCCGACTGGCAATGAGCGCAGGAAATCCGTGTTGATCTTGCGTGGGACGTACTGTTTTCGTATGATAAATTCATGCACATGTCTGATGAGGCTATACAAAAAGTCAGGGGGGTGGTCATTGTGGTTCTGCCGCTCGTCGGTTTTCTGGTGGCAGTGTACCTGTTATGGAACAGGTACGTTTTCGCGCGTGATATGGTTCTCCTTGGCGCCATGTATGCGGTAACGCTGCTTGGTATCGGTATCGGATATCACCGCATGCTGACGCATCAGGGCTTTCAGGCGTCCGCGTGGCTTCGCGGCTTTTTCATCGCCTGCGGCAGTATGGCGTGGGAAGGAGCGCCTATCATGTGGGCGGCCACGCACATCAAACATCACGCACACTCCGACGAGGAGGGGGATCCGCACAGTCCTCTCGAAGGCTTCTGGCACGCGCACTGCGGGTGGATTTTTGCTGCGAAGAATTTTCCGGAGCCAAAGACCTACGCGCCCCATTTACTGGAGGACTCCACCGTCGTATTTGTCGATCGTTTTGCGGCGGTGTGGATGGCGTTAGCTCTGGTGATTCCTTTCGCGTTCGGAGGATGGACAGGATTGCTCTGGGGAGGCGTCGTGCGGATTTTCCTCACAACGCACGTGACCTGGAGCGTCAATTCCATATGCCACATGTTTGGCCATCGTGCCTTTGAAACGACCGACGAGAGCCGCAATGAATGGGTGGTGGGACTCCTCGCCTTCGGGGAAGGCTGGCACAACAATCATCATGCGTTTCCGGAGAATGCATTCCACGGGCTTCGCTGGTGGCAGTTTGATTTGTCGGGACTTCTAATCGCGGGTCTGGAGAAAATCGGACTCGTGTGGAACGTGCAGCGCGTCAGTGAAGAAGCGATGGAAGCGCAGCGCAGTTACGCCGTCCGCGCTTCAGTATCCATTCAGGAAATGCGCAGGCAACTTCTTGACCGTATCCAGAACGCAGACGCCGAGGTGCAGTCGGTTGTCTCGTCCGCCATCGCCACCCTCGACCCCGCGGAAATCGCGCGCCTGGAGACGCTGCAGCGCGACGCCGTCATCCGCCTCGTGAAGATGCGGCAATTCCTCGCCCGCGCCACGCACATCAAACGCCCGAAGCTTCTTGCGTACCGCTCCGAGATCGATCAGCTTCTGACACAGGTGAAACAGGCGCTGCCGCAGGCGATGACGGTGTCGTAATGCTTATCCTCCCGCGGCCACGGAGGGCCGCTGCTGGGTTTTTAATGGACGGGTGCTGCTGGGTTTAAATGTAGAATTTCTGAGCAGCAGCCCCCGCAGGGGTCCCGCAGGACCGTCCCCGGCTGCGGCGTGGGGTATGCTATGCACATGTCTTCCGATGGCATCCGCTCCCGCAACCTCTTCAACCCCTCTTCAAAGGAACCCTACAAACTGAGCCGGTCAAAGCTTGAGCTTTTTCTTCAATGCCCCCGCTGCTTCTACCTTGATCGTCGCAGCGGCATAGGCCGCCCCGACGGTCCGGCATTCAGCCTGAACATTGCCGTCGACGCACTGATGAAGCGTGAGTTCGATTTTCATCGCGTGCGGGCCGAACCACACGCGCTGATGCATGAGTTCGATATCGACGCTGTTCCGTTTCAGCATCCGGATCTCGATCGGTGGCGCGAGAACTTTCACGGCATGCAGGTCCTCCACGCGCCGACGAATTTCCTCGTCACCGGCGCGGTCGACGACGTGTGGCAGGACCCTTCGGGCAAACTCTCGGTCGTCGATTACAAAGCAACCAGCACGCAGAAGGAACTCTCGCTCGATGACCCGTGGAAACAGGCCTACAAGCGGCAGATTGAAATCTACCAGTGGCTTCTCAGAGGACTCAAATTCGATGTCTCCAACGTCGGCTACTTCGTCTTCGTGAATGCGGACTCGACGAAGGAACACTTCAAGGGCACGCTCAGCTTTCACATGAGCATTCTTCCCTACGTCGGAGACAGTTCATGGGTCAGCGATGCACTCACGGAAGCCCATCACTGTCTGATGCGCGATACACTACCGTCTGCGGCGGGGGAGTGTGAGTGGTGTCAGT
>JACRIG010000034.1 GCA_016215715.1 Candidatus Peregrinibacteria bacterium
ATTGAAGCGGAGGCATCAAAAAGCTTTGAGCATGTGATCGTTCACACGGGACAGCACTATGATCCGCTTTTTTCGGATGTGTTTTTTGAGCAACTTAAAATTCCGCTTCCGACGTACAATCTCGAAGTTCATGGGGGAGATCGTGATGAAGTGATTGCGCGGACGGAAGAGAAACTTCTCGAATTATTTCCAACACTCAAACCCGACTGCATTCTCGTGTATGGCGATGTGAATGGTGCCGTCGGCGCGGCACAAGCTTCAAAGAAATGTGGAATCAGGCTTGCCCACATTGAGGCAGGGCTTCGTTCGTTCGATCAGGAAATGCCGGAGGAGTTGAATCGCGTGAGGATCGATGAACTGGCTGATTTCCTCTTCTGTACGGAACAATCCGGCATGGATCATTTGACTGAGGAGAAAGCAAAAGGCGAAGCATATCTGGTGGGCAATGCCATGATTGATACATTGGTCAGAATGATGCCACTGATTGCGAAGGACAAGCTTCCCGACAATATTCCTGAAAAATTTGGAGTAGTCACACTTCATCGCCCCAGTAATGTTGATAATAAACAGGCTCTGGAATCCGTCCTTTCTTTTCTTCTTGCAGTATCGAAGCGCTGCCCACTTGTTTTTCCGGTGCACCATCGGTTTCAGAATGCTTTGAGCCAGTTTGGCATGCTCGATTTTCTGGAAAGCCCGCAGGCAGGGACGCCTGCGTCTGCTAAAAAAGAGCAGTCACGCTTACAACTTCTCTCACCGCTTCCTTACCTTCAATTCCTGAAGCTCGTGCAGAACGCAGAATTCATCCTCACTGACTCCGGCGGCATTCAGGAAGAGGCGACGTATCTGAAGAAAAAGTGCTTCACACTGCGGAGAAACACGGAACGACCTTCGACGATTGAGAGCGGGAGTAATACGCTCATTGATGAAATGCTCGAAGGTGATCAGGAGAAAGTGTTCAGCTTCGCGCAGCATCCGGTCCAGCCCTCTGTCACCGTGCCGCCGCTGTGGGACGGAAAAGCAGGAGAAAGAATTCTCAAAGAACTTCGTGCACAACTTTCATGAGACATCTTTCCATTGCACTCGGCACCAGACCGGAGATCATTAAGCTTGCGCCGATTATCCGCCGGCTGCGGGACAAAAAAATTCCACTTACTCTGATTCACACGAACCAGCACTACGATCATATCCTCGACGGCGTGTTCTTTGAGGAGCTCGATCTGCCGCCTCCGACACATCATCTGCACGCAGCAGCAGGAAGCCACGGGGAGATGTTCGGGAAAATGTTTCCGGCATTCGAAAAAGTGTGGACGGAAGACCGGCCGGAGGCGGTGATTGTGCAGGGCGACACGAACAGCAGCTTCGCAGCTGCTCTGATTGCGACGCGTCTGCGAATTCCCGTCGCGCATGTTGAAGCGGGACTGCGCAGTGATGATTGGGACATGCCGGAGGAGGCGAATCGTGTGATGACCGATCATCTTGCGAATCGTCTGTACGCACCGACGGAGGAACATGCTGCGCGACTTCTTGGTGAAGGCATCGCACCCGAAAAAATCCTCGTCACAGGCAACACGATTGCCGATGCAGTGACAGAACATCGTGTGATTGCAAAGAAAGCAGCGCTTCCTGCTGCGCTTTCTTCGTATGCAGGCACACGCTTCGCACTTCTCACTCTCCACCGCCCCGCACTCGTCGACGATCCCGTGAAACTTCGAAGCATGCTCACGGCCACCGACGAACTTCTGGTTTCGGAGTCGATGCGCGGGGTGTTACTCACGCATCCCCGCACGCGCAAGCAACTGGGAGATACACCGCTGCCGCTCAAGGCACTTGCGATCGAAGAACCCATTGGATATCTGCCGATGCTCAAGCTCTTTCAGGACGCCGCGATCATCATCACCGATTCCGGAGGGCTTCAGGAAGAGGCAGCGATCCTGCAGATCCCGTGCGTCACCGTGCGGGAAAATACCGAGCGGCCCGAGACGCTGAAGGCCGGAGGGAACCGTATTGTCGGGTTCGATCACGCCGCACTGCAGCAAGCCGTCCACGATTTCCTCCACGGAACGATCAACTGGAAGCCGCTCTACAGCGTCGCGCACCCCTCAGACATGATCGTCGCCGATCTCCTTTCGCACTTCCCATGCGCATCCTCGTAACCTCCGACACCTATCTGCCGAGGCTCGGAGGCGGCGAGTATCACGTCGCCTATTTGCTCAAAGAGCTGCGCAAAATGGGGCACGAGGTGACACTCGTGACGACGGAGAAGGGGAGTGATCCCACAGACCAGAATGTCATCCGCGTTCCGTATCGCGGCATATTTTCTTTCCCGAAACTTTTTTCGGTCCTGTGGTATGAAGCAAAAAATGCGGACATTATTCACAGTCACTACAGCTTCCGGCTCGCATGGGTCGCGGGGATCGTCGCGCGGATGCAGAAGAAACCGTTTGTCATCACACAGCATGGCATGGGCCTTTTGCCGCAGGTGAATGCGACGTTTCTGCAGCGTCTGGCATTCAGTATCTGGAGATCCGGCAGCATGAAACGCGCAGATACGATTATTTCTACCAGCGAAGACATGTCGGTTGTCGTCCGCGAGCTTGGGTTCGGCAGCAAGATTGTTCCGATCACCAATGGTTACGATCCCGAAATATTTAAACCACTCCCGTCCGCGCAGGTTGATCCGCCGGTTCTGCTGACGGTGCGCCGCCTTGTCCCCAAAACCGGTATTCAGTATCTCGTCGCTGCGCTGCCGATTCTCAAAAAGCAATATCCAACACTTCGTCACATCTGCATCGGCGAAGGACGCGCAAAAGAGCAAATTGTGGAGCTGGCACACACGCTCGGCGTCAGCGACATGATCACATTCCCCGGGCCTGTTGACCATGAACATTTGCTGAAGTATTACGGGCAGGCTTCGATTGTCGTTCTGCCCTCCACTGCGGAATCATCGAGTCTTACCTGCATCGAGGCAATGGCGCTCGGACGCATTATTGTCGCAAGCCGCGTCGGCGGGCTCGTTGAACTCATCGGAAAGAACGAAGAGCGCGGATTTCTTGTCTCACTTACTGACACTGAGCATTCTTCCTATGACGCACCCTTCACACTCCCGCCTCAGCGCATTCAGGCACTCGCAGATCGTATCAGCTATGCACTGACGCATCGGGATGAGGCCACGAGAAAAGCGCAGACCGCTGCGGTGTATGCGCCGTCTCACTTTGCGTGGCCGATCCTTGTCGGGCAGACGGTGAAAGAAGTCTACGAACCGCTCATACGGCACTGATTGTAGACTTCAAGTAGTTCATCCAGATATCGATCAATGGAAAAATGTTCTTCCATGTGCTCACGACAGATGTGTTCCATTGTCTGCATCTCTGAACGATGTGCGCAGCACCACTCCAGTTGTGTCCGCCATGTGGCGGTATCAATTGGATCACGTACCCATCCTGTGATGCCATCGATGACACTCTCTTTCGCCCCTCCTTCCGTCGTTGCAAGTACCGGCCGGCCGCAGGCCATTGCTTCAAGACAGACAGTCGGGAAAGGATCGAGATAGACCGAGGGGACGAGCGCTGCGTCGCAGGCTGCGTACAGGATGCGCATCTGTTCGGGATTTTGTGAGGAGAGGAAGTGGAAGCGGTCACCGAGTACTTTCAGGGATGTTGTGTCGCCGCCTCCGCAGACGAGAAGATGTGCGGATGACGGCAGGGATTTCAGCAGAACGTCCGTTCCTTTGTCGTACCCGATGCGTCCGGCGAAGAGGAAGAGTGGCACATTCTGCGGGAGTCTGAGTTGTGTGCGTGCCTGCTCTTTTGACGTACCGGACTTCCAGAACAACAGGTCGATCCCATTTCGTAAGACTTTTGTCTGCGGATAGCCATACTTTGCTGCATACGAGCGGAGAGCTTCACTGACAGCAAGAAGCGCATTGCATTGGCCCAGCATCTTTCTGATCGTAACGTTTCGCAGCGGATTCATCGTCCAGCGTGCGCGGAGCAGATCCTTGAGAAACAGCGACGTCTCGTGCCCAGTTACTTTTCCGTAGCTGACATGCATGACACCATGCATGGTAAAAATACATGGGATGTTCCGCGCGCATGCAGCACCAATCCAGCGATATCCGGTGTGCCATGCGGTGCCATGCGCATGGATGATGTTCGGCTTCACTTCGTCGATCACACTCATGACTTCTTTTTCGACGGAGCGTGAGAAGACGCTGCGATAATGTGCCCATCGCTCGTTCCTGCGTGGGATCGTATGGATCCGGATTTCTTCAGCGGATATAGGGAACGCATCGCGGGGAGCGGCTGTCAGAATGGAAATCTCATGCCGGCGCGAGAGGAGTCCTTTTGCCGTTTCCCAAACAATGCGCCCCGAGCCGCCGAGAATGTGGGGTGGGAGATCATCGGTAAGCTGGAGGATCTTCATGATCGTTTGCGGGCAACGCATACGACATTGCAGTAGGCAATACCCGGCGGCGTTGTTCGGTCGAGAATGCGGAAAATACGTTCGATCATATTGGACAGAAGTCCGCTCAGTCTTGTTTTTTTGCGGTATGGACCGAAGAAACGCTGCTTCACCGTTTCGCCGACGCATGCCCACCATCCGCCGTGTTTAGAGCAGATAATGACGTGCATGCCCAGATCCTCAAAGAGCGTGCGCATGCCCATTTCCGTAAACCGGAAATAATCATGGGGGTCGGAATGGAACGGTGTGATGAACGGAGCGCTGACGATGGCGATGCCGCCGGGGCGCAGAATCCGCTCGATCTGCTGCGCCATGACCCAGGGTTTACGCACGTGCTCCATTACCTGCGTCGAGATGATCGTGTCGAAGCTCGCGTCCTTCACGGGAGGGTCCAGTACATCGCCGACGATATCAATATTCGGTCGCGCTTCGATGTCGAGAGCGGTGTAACTCTTTCCCTTTGCAACGGCGAGGGCCTTCTGTTTTCCTTTGCCTGCGCCGAAATCGAGGACGTCGCCGTGAATGAATTCCTGCAGCGCGTCCATCACTTCACGTGTGCCGTAGAACCGGGAGAGAGTGGGGATATCAATCATGCGTATTCAAAGATACCCCTTTCCTGTGTCGGTACAAAAACCACACGTAGACGAACAGCAGGAGCGAGAACGTATGAAAGAACAGAACCGAAAGGCCGACGGATGGCAATGCGGGGAGAGTGCGGACGAGGAGGAAGTACAGGCCCATCGCGAGCACGATGCCGCCCCCATTGGTGAGGGTGATAGCCCACACCCGTCGCAGGACCCGGAGAATCGGGACAGTTACGACGTGCATAGAAGAGATGATATTGATCGGCAAGATAAGGAGAAAAATCGGAATGACGCGTGCAAACTCCGCGCCGTAGACGAGCGGAATAAGCGGTGGGGCGACGATGGCAGCGCCGATGGTTGCGAGAAGGCTTAACCCCACGGCTCCGGCGAGGACCCGTCTGCAGGACCGCAGGAGGTGTTTCGGATCCACGGCGGCAATGCGCGGAATGGAGACTGCCGTCATCCGTGTGATGCTCGGCATGAGCAGCGAGAGCGGAAGCGTTGCAAGTCGCAGTGCGATGCGGAAGACGCCGACCGTCGCCGGGGTTGTCGTTGCGTTGAGGAGCACGAAGAAGAGATTCGGATACAGGTTCCCGCTGATGCTGCGGTCGAGAGCGATCCACAATCCCTGCCGTGCGTAGGGGCCGGTCCCGCTTGTATGCAGCCGGCTGACGCTTTCATAGAGCGTGGGGAAGCCCTGCGCGCGTGCACTGCGGGTATAGAGGAAGAGGAAGAGCGGAACGGCCGCGAGCATGCCGGTGAGTTGTGCCAGCAAAATTCCTGCAACTCCCCATCCAAGCAGCAACAAGATCACCGCGAGTACAAGCTGAATGATATCGAGGGCGTTTTCCAGAAAGGCGACGAGCGCAATGCGCCGCTGCAACTGGAGTGCAATGAAGAGGAGGACGTTCACCGGCTGGAGTACGGCATTGAGGAGCACAAGCCGCGCGAGCATGCCGATGCGCGGATCACTTCCGACCGCCACTGCGATCACCGGGGCCAGAAGGAAGAGTGCGATGTAGACGAGTGTCGAGAGTGACGTTGCCTGCAGGAAATACCGGAGCACAAGCGCGATGGATTTTTTGTCCCTGCGTCCGACGGCTTCGGAAAGGAAGGTGATGGTCGCCGTCTCCTGACCGTACGACGTGAAGAGTCCGAGCAGTCCCGCAAATGCTGTGACGGCGGCGTAGATGCCGAATTCGTGGAGTCCGAGAAGGCGGGCGTACGCGACGGACGAGACGAAGCCGGTGATCGTCATGACGACCGTGCCCACCTGAAACGTCGCGACGCCGCGGACGAAGGGGATGTGGATGAAGAGGCGGAGGCGGTCGCGAAGCGTGAGAGGCATTGGGGGGTAGTGTATCGGTTTTTTTACGCGTCATACACGGTATCAAACCAGTTCTGTAACTGGATCAGCGTCGAGAGCGTGTGGAGCGCGTAGGTCTCGCGGCGCTTGTGGCGCTCGAAGAGGCCGGCGACGACCGCGACATCGAAGTATTCTTTGATGCGCGGGTGTCTGAGCATGTCTTCGACGAGCGGCGCACTCTCGCGGCGCAGCCATTTGGCGAGCGGCGGGTAGAAACTTGCTTTGCCGAGAGAAAAGAGATGGCGGGGCAGAATTTTTTTGTAGGTGTCTTTCAGAAGCGCCTTCGTCCGCCAGTAGGTGACATGCCAGTTACTCTGCGTCCCGTGCGCAGCCGCGATGACGCGCGGGTCGAGGAAGGGAACGCGGGCTTCGAGGCCGCTCCCCATTGTTGTCGCGTCCGCGAGACGCAGGGATTCGTCGACCAGCCACAGCCCGCGGTCGAACTCCATGAAGGCGCGGACGGGGTCGTCTTCTGAGAGCTTCGTATAGTGCCTCGTGAAGAGATTCGTCGTGGCTGTGTCATCAAACCAATTACCGCGCGCGATTCCCCGGATTTCTGCCGGCGAGCGGGCGAGCAGACGCTCCGCGAGCAGACTTCCCGGCGTGGTCGTCATCACGTCGCTTGGAAAATCGGAGAGCCGCGCGCCGAAGGCGCGTATCGGGGAGGGGATGAACCGGATCGCGTTGAGAATGCGTGCGACGCGGTAGCGGGGGTAGCCGCCGAAGAGTTCGTCGCCGCCGCTGCCGCAGAGGACGACATCGACGGATTTCTTCGCTTCCCGCGAAAGGAGGAACTGTGCGACCGAGACGTGATCGGCATTCGGCTGATCAAGCGCGCGTGCCGTCCCGCGGTAGTGCTGACGGAAGAGTTCTGCAGTGAGCAAAAACTCGTGATGATCCGTTCCGTAATGCTCGGCAGTTTTCTGCGCCAGATCGGCATCCGCATTGAAGCGCTTCGCCCCCTCTTCCTCTGTTGCTTCAAAACGTACCGTGAAGGTTTTGATCGGTTTCTTCGCATGGTTATTCATGTGGTGCAGCACGATCGACGAATCCATGCCGCCGCTTAAGAAAATGCCCACGGGTTTGTCGGAGACGAGATGATCGCGCACGGCGTCGTCCATGATCTGCGGAAAGGCAGCTGAAAAATCTTTCTTTGTAGCGAAGTGCTTCTGCGGAGTCTGTGCGATGAACGATGCACGCGATTCTTTGCCGTCTTTCCATGTCAGAATTGTTCCCGGGGGCAGCGATTCGATCCCTTCACACAGCGTCATCGGCCCCGGCACGTACTGCAGGCGGACGTAGTGAGAGAGCGATGTGAGATTGATTGCCGGTTTCTTCGGCAATGCCGTCAAAAGCGCACGCATCTCGGAGGCAAAATGAATCGAGCCATGGAGCGTGCTCACGAACAGCGGCTTGATCCCCGACGTGTCACGCACCAGATACCACGTTTGTGTGCGTGTATCAAAGAGCCCGAATGCGAACATGCCGATTAATTTTTCCACGAAGCGGATGCCATGCTTCTCGTAGAGCTTCAGGAGCACTTCGGTGTCGGTGCCGGTCCTGCACGAAAGTCCCTCCGACTCGCGCAATTCCCGGTAATTAAAAATTTCTCCGTTGTAGACGATGACAACGGTCCTGCTCTCATTCCACATCGGCTGATCGCCCACCGGACGCGGGTCCAGAATTGCAAGGCGCGCATGGCCGAGGGAAATTCCCTGTTCACACAGGATCGCAGTCCCGTCGGGACCGCGATGGACCAGAGCCTGCGTCATGCGACTGATACATTCACGATTCTCGCCGGCAAATCCTGCTATACCGCACATGTGGGGAGTATAGCGGAGCAATTCCTCTCTGGCGGAGGGGAGACGCAAGATATTGCGTCTCAAGAGTGCGTGCGCTATGTGATTCGCGATTCTCCGCGCATTTGCCATAATCGTGAGTGTATGAGGTTTGGGCGGGAGAATCGGGAATACTGACGCATCAGCAACGAAGATGTGTTTCCCCTGATGAAGCTTTCCGTCTGCGTCGGTACTCAGGGGAACGTCACCTTTTTCTGAGCGGACCGGAACGGTTCCGGCATAGTGAGAACTACTGCCTTCAGGGAGCATCATTGTCCGGATGGGGAGCAGGCCGAGCGACCGGAGATTTTTTCGCATCTGTTTTAGTGTGAGTGTGCGATTCTGTTTTTCTTCCTGCGACGGATGCATCGAGATCTGGAGCGAGTCCGTTGCACCATTGAGACGCAGACTGTTTCCCGTAGGTCCTGCGGGGAAGCGGACATCGGCGATCATGAGTGCGGGGGTGAGAAGCGATGCGAGTGAAAGTGCTTCGGGAGCAGGGATCGGAAGACTGGAGAGCAGACGGAAGAGCAGCAGCGAGCGGTAACTGTAGAGTTGCGCGCACGCGGCGTCGAAGTGCTCCGTAGTTTTATTTTCGTCGAGAACGAGTAACTGACAGAGGCTGCTTCGTTCCTTCGGTCCGCTTTTCCCAAACATCCGCGGGTGGAGACATGCGATGAAGGCGTGGGGCTTTGCAACGAACGGAATGTCCTGATCCTGAAGGCCGAAACTTCTCAGCAATATCCGCGCCGTTCCGACAGCGCCTGCCGCAAGCACAATTCTTTTCGCGGTGAAGGTCATCTCCTCGTTTCCCCCCTCCTCGCCTGCCCCGCCGTAGCTCGGAAGCGAAGGGGGACGGGAGGGGGTTAGGGGGAGGGGCCGTCCCATCGACCGGACGTGCACCGTCGCACCACTGTCATCTTCACTGATACGCTGTGCAATCCACCCCGGCTCGTACCGGAAGTGCGGGTGTTTCGAGAGTTCCTCCACCAGATATTGCGGCCGCCAGACGGAGCGGGAGGCGTCGGTGTAGTACTCCATGTCGGTGTATCCGTATGCGCGGCGGGTGCCCAGAGCCTTTGTGAGAACGGCGGAATATGGTTGTTCTACATGCCAATTTTTGGCTTCAGGATGAGCATCATGGACCTCCGTCCATTCGTTAACGAATGGACGGAGGTGGTCAGCACTTCGTTTCAGGATTGCTTCTGCGTTGTGATCCGGTTTCAGAGGCGGTTGTGTTCCGTATAGCGAAGGCGGACCCGAGACCCCGATTAATTTTGTAGCCGCTTTGTACGATTCCTGCATTTCGTCCGGCGGGAGGTCCATCGCTCTCAGTTCATCCTCTGAAAAATAACTGCACGCCGCGCCCCATACTGCTCCGAGCCCACCCTTTGCGAGTGTCTGAAGAATCTGCGCATTGTCCGTTTTCAGCGGCAATCCCTCATCCGTGCCGCGGGTGATGTAACTGCGATTGCCGCTCGTCATGCCTCCGCCGAGTCCGCCCTGCAGGCCGCTGGTCGGGATTCCTGATAAATCTTCCCCCAGAAAAAATCGCCATTGATCGTTTCCGGCTCTGCGTACATCCTCAAAATTTCCGGCATCTTCTTCCGTCACATGCGGTGCTGAAAATCCTCCGTCGATCATCAGGACCCGCGCGCCTTTTTCGATGAGCGTTGACGCCGCAATCGCGCCCGCAGGTCCACTGCCGATGACGATGACATCAAAGGTGTCCGGCATTGTGCGAGTAGAACGGATAGGCGATGAAGAGGGGAATGGCTACCACAAGCTTCAATCCCGTACGCAGCATCAGACGCAGAGTTAAGAAGCACATGCCCAGCTTCGATCGCTCGCGCGGGAGCAGAGTCTCTGCGGATGCCGGCGTGCACTCCATCACGGCTGCCGCGATCAGTAGTTTTTTCTGGAGAATGCAATGCGGACTGAGTAATTTCGTCGCGGCGTCCATGCCACCGAGGAGAAGAGGGAACCGGATAATCAGTCCGCCCAGACGGTGCGGCGGAATGTGCAACGTGCTGAGCGCACGTTCATACCGTTCAATGTCTTCCGGTCGCGGTTCCGTCTGCATCACAGCGGAAAGAACGTAGCGGAGGAGTGCAGGTGCTTCGCGAGGGTCAGGAGGAAGCGGCGGGAAAAGTTTCTGCAGTCCTTCCGCGAAAGATCTCTCTGTGATGCCAAAAAGATGATGCATCTGTGTCACATCCATCGGCACATCCTCTGCCGCGCCGCGGACGTTACTGATCGTGAGTGGTGCGTGCGGGAGGAACGACAGAATTTTTGCGATCATCGCTGCGACACCGATCGGGATGTGTAGGAGCGGACGATATTTTCCCTGTGCTGCGAGGATGGTGCGGGTGAGTTCATCGAAGCTCAAATTTTCGGAGCTGCCGGTATCAATCATTTTTCCGTACGCAGCTTCTGTTTTGAGTGCGGCCGCGATTACCGTCGCCAGATCATCGCGGTGCATCGGACGAAAATGCACATTGCCCTGTCCGATGACCGGTACGACAGGGAGTTTTGTTCCGCGCACGATGGCGCCGAAAGCACCGTCCGGCGTATCGCCGTAGACGAGACTGCAGCGCAGTGTTGTCACAGGAACACCCGATGCATGAAGGATGCGGTCCGCTTCAGCCTTTGTCCGGCCGTAGACTCCGGCATGACACAACTTCGCTGACTGTGTACTCACATTCACGACGTGCTTCACTCCATGTGCTTTTGCGATCTTTCCGAGTAAACGTGCGCCTTCGACGTTCACAAGTTCACTGTCGGCCTCGTCTGATTTTGCCGCGGCGAGATGCACGACATGTGTCACGCCGTGCATTGCACGCTCCAGCGACGATGCATCGCGTATGTCGCCCTGCACCAGCTCAAGATTCGGATGTACTCCTCCTTTCCATTTTTCCGGATGCCGGACGAATGCGCGCACGTGCTCACCATCACTGAGTAATTTCTGCATGACGGCCTGTCCGATGAAGCCGGAGGCACCGGTAATAAGGATGAGATCAGTGGCCATGGCCCGTTATCATACCTTTTTTGTGCCCGACGCTCTCCAGCTGACCCCTTTATACGGCGAAATGTGAATATCGATGAATTGGATGGGGTCAAACCACCGCTGTACCCTTTCACGTTCAATGAATTCCGTCTGCGGGGCGTTGAGTTTATCGAAGACATTCAGGAAATTCCGGTGGTAGCTGAGGCGGCGCCAGTTCTGGAAGTATTCGTAGAACGGGAGGAACGTCAGGGGGAGGAAGTACACCGTGTACACAGGCACGTAGATAAGCATTGTGAGCAGATGTGCCAGCCACCAGTTGATGGAGCGGGGGAGTTTTAAAAGCACCGCACGTTTCATCCATTCGAGTAGCGTGCGGTTGAGGAAATTTCCTTCGTGACTGTAACACCAGACGATCACGCGTCCGCCGGTTTTGCAGTGGCGCGCGATATTGCGGAAGGTCGCGTCCGGATCATCCGTGTGATGAATGACACCAATGCAGTAGACGATATCGAACTGTTGTTTAAGATCCATTTGTGCGATGTCGTCCTCGACAACGTCGACATTACTCAGCTGACTTGTGTTTTTCAGTGCCGTGACTGTCGCATTGAGATCCACGCCAAGTACAGTGGAGCAGTATGGAGCGACGAAATTGAGATGCTGCCCGCCGCCGCAGCCGCAGTCGAGGACGGTCTTGCCGGTGAAGTCCTCCAGACGATTCGGGAAGATCCATTCCTGAAAGAGCCATTTCTGGTCGTCGTAGAGCCGTTCCCATTGCCATGACCATTCGGATTGTTTGCGTTGCATGGGGGGATTTTACCTTATCGTCCTTCATCCCGACACATCACGAACCGCAGCCCCTCTCCCTAACGCTCTCCCCCGGGGAGAGGGAATAATTACTGCTACAATCTTCACTATGTATTCCCTTTTCATGAGTATCGTCATTCTCGCGGGGAGCGGACTCTTTGGATTTCTGATTGCGACCGTCCTGCTGGGGAAGCGCGATGCTTTTTCGGTCGGAGGACTTTCGGTTGTGCTTGGCCCCGCAACATTTCTTTTTGCTGCGAATGCACTCGGGTACGCGATACCAATTCAGACAGCTTTTTGGGTGGTACTCGTGGCGATGATTGTATGTGATGCAGTACTACTTCTGTCCGGATGGCTGCAGGGTACGCTCCCCCGATGGAAATCATTCGACGTTCCTCCGCGATGGATCACCGTCTGTCTACTTCTCGTGATCGCGCTTTGCACATTTGCCAACATGCGCTTCGGGGGGAGCGACGCACTCACGTGGCCACATTTCCCTCTCGCGGCGACGATCAGCGAAGGGAATTTCCCCGTGAAGGAACCCATCAACCCCGATCAGACGATGGCGTACCACTACGGGGGCGCGTTGCTCGCGGCAGCGGTTCGTGCACTCACCGGTCTCTCGGTCGCCGCGGGGTTCGGTTTTCAGCCACTCTTTGGCGTTGCCGGAATTCTGCTCTGCGCGGGAGGGCTCATCTATTCCCTCACGAAGTCCTGGCGCGCGGCATTTCTCGGAGCGGTCCTCACACTCGGCGGGACGGGACTCGTCTGGTTCAATGGCGTCTGGCTTCTCCGTGATCTCTTCGAGAAATTTGTTCTCCACTATCCGATTGCTTACCCCTTCCGCGGACTCGCGCCGATGTTCGGGAGTCCTGTGACAAGCTCACTGCTTATTTTCCTCGGGCACCGCTCGTTCATGAATGGATACCCGATTCTATTCGCGCTCCTCCTCTGTTTTCAGCATGCTTTTGAGGAAAAGAAGCGTTCCCGATTGATGCTCTGGATCATTCTCGGCATCATTCTTATGAGCGCACTCGCGCTCACACTCGAAACGGCGTTTGCGCTGCTCTTCCCCGCACTTTTTTCGTACATCGTCGTTCTGTTTCTCTTTTTTCCGAGGCGGAGGGAAATGAGGATGCAGACGCTCCTCGTGAGTGCTGCGGTGCTTATTCCCTCTCTTCTCATTGCGCGTGTACAGGGCGGCACACTCTTTTCGTCTGGAGGTGATGTGGGTGCGGATTCGTTCACGTTCGGCCTGTTCTCTTCCATTTTTCTTTCTCTGGAAGGGGCGACTGTCGCAGTCTGGCAATGGGAATTCATCCGCGATTTCGGTCTGCCGCTTCTGTTGTTTCCGTTTGCGGTCTGGTACTGCATCCGCAAGCGATCTACTTCACCCTTTCTGCTTCTGCTCTGTATTTTTGGATTCGGGCACTTTCTGGCACCTTTCGTTGTCCGCTTTACGACGCGACCGACGGATTTCAATCGTCTGTTCTTCACCGCGACGTCGATTTTCTCTCTTCTCGCAGCGCTCTGGATTGATGCCACATTGCTCAGTCACCGGAAGCACGTATGGCGATGGATCGGCGGCGTATTCCTCGTCGCGATGCTTCTCTCGAGCACTGTGTATGTGAGTTTCCGCGCACTCTTCCCGACGTCACGCGCCGAAGCCGCACCCATCTTCGCCGGTATGCCCGCAGCATCAGCGTCCGAGTTTCAGCTGTTCGATTGGGTGAAGGCGCATACGACACTCGCGGACCGTTTTTACATCCGCATCATTCCTGCAATTGCCGAGGGCCGGACGGATGTTCCCGATAGCGAAGCCTATCAACTCGACCGCATCCGTTTTATGGCGTACACGGGCCGCTTCTCCGTCGGGCCGCTTTCCCAGTGGTGGTACTATCCGCCGACACTGACAGAGCCCTCACTCGCTATCGAAAAATCCTGCAGCATTGATGCGTTCCGCGCGCTCAAGATTCGGTATCTCGTTGTCGAGACGGCGGATCGTGCTGCGTGGTTTAGCGCTCTCTGCAGGGCGAAAAATTGGGTAGTTCGATATGAGGGAGGAACGAAAAAAATGGCGTATCCGCAGATATATGAAATAAATGAAAAAGAATAATTTTTTTTAAATTCAGAAGCAGTCGTTCGGACTGCGGACGTGGGGGTGAGCTTCAGTACCGCGCACGAATGCTTTTCCCCCGCGGGCCGAACGCCCGCTCTGTGTAACTTATTATTTCTTCGCGCACAATTCCTTCGTCTTCTCGATAATGTAGGCCGTATCATCATCGGTCATATGCGGGCCGAGACCAATGAACATACCGTTCTTCGCAACTTTGCTGGAGAAGGAAAGATCGCCACTCACACGATGCTCGATATTCTTGTAGGCGGGATGCAGCAGAATGTTTCCGACAAAGAGCGTGCGCCCCTCAATGCCGTGATGCTGGAAGAAGGCAAGCGCTTCGTTGCGGGTGAAGGGAGCACTGTCTTTCACGAGGAACGGGAAGGTGAACCATGCAGGGTCCGCCTGCTTTTCCCATGTCACGAGATCGAAATAGTCAGAAAACTGCGTGAAGCCTTTGTGGAGCATTGTGAAGTTATGGACTCTGCGCTCGCGGAAGCCATCCAGACGCTTCATCTGCGTGAGCGCGAAAGCGGCCTGTACTTCCGTGATCTTTAAGTTGTAGCCGATGACACGGAAGTAGTAGCGTTCATCAAACGCCGTGCCGTCGAGGAGTTTCGCGTCGTAGCGGTTGTCCTGCGTCCACGTCCAGTCACCCGCGCGACCCCAGTCGCGGTACATCTGAATGCGGTTGTGGTAATCGGTGTCACTGCTGACAATTGCGCCGCCTTCTCCCGCTGCCGTGAAGTGGTGTGAAGCATAGAGGCTGTAGGTGCCGGCCACGCCGAACGTTCCGGTATTTTTACCGTCCCATCTGCTCTCGAACGCGTCGCAGCAGTCTTCGATAATTTTCAGATCATACTTTTTGGCGATGTCCGTGAGGATCGTCATATTCGGTACGTTGCCGAGCAGATGCGGCACCATGATCGCCTTCGTTTTTGAGGTGACCGCCGCCTCCACTTTTGATGCGTCCAGCACGAAGCCGGTCGTGACTTCGACGAATACCGGCACGAGCCCGTTCTGAATGATCGGGTTGAGTGTCGTCGGGAAGGTGCAGGCGGGCGTAATGACTTCACTTCCTTTCGGGAGCTCAAGCGCGGTGATTGCGAGAAGATTCGACGATGATCCTGAGTTCGCGAGCCGGCAGTGCCTCGTGCCGATCCGCTTTGCAATTGCTGCTTCCAGCGCAGTCGACGTGTCGCGCATCCCGAGCCATCCTTTCTTCAGTACGTCAACGACCGCGTTGATCTCGCTTTCATCAAAAATCGGTTTGGTGTACGCGAGCGGTGGGTGGGGCTTGTCGGTCATTGCAGGCGGGAGAATTGAAGGCATTCTGCTGGTTTGCTGTGCGCGATGCAAGATGCCATCCCGCCCGCGGCCACGGAGGGCCGCTGCTGGGTATTAATTGAAGTCAGCTCTCTTTCTCTCCCTTCACTGGCCCCGGCCCCCAGTCGCGGTGGTCGTTGAGGATTTCTTTGATGACGGCGTGCGGGCGGTTTTTGACTTCATCGAAGATCTTCCCGATGTACTCGCCGACGATCGAGAGACTGAGCATCTGGATGCCGCCGAAGAAGAGGACGAGGATGTAGAGCGTCAGGAGCCCCGGCGGGGAAGCGGAGCCGGGGAGGATCAGCCACATGACGAAGTAGACGAGGATTGCGATGAGGGACAGGAAAGTGAAGAGCAGTCCGGCATAGCCGAGAAGTTCGAGCGGTGCACGGGAGAACGAGAGGATGCCGCTCTTGGCGTACCAGATGTAGCCGCGCAGACTCGAGCTCGCTTTGCGTCCGTCGAAGCGGTCTTTGCGGTGGTAGGGGACGCCGGTCTGACGGAAACCCACCCACGCACGCATCCCGCGGAGGAATCGGTCACACTCCGGCATCGCGTTGAGTGCGTTGATCACGCTTCTGTCGAGGAGTGAAAAGTCACCGGCATCGACGGGAATTTTGATGTACGACAATTTCTGCCACAGGCGATAGAACATCCGGCGGCACTGGTGAATCAGCCATCCTTCTTCACGGCTCGTGCGCGTGCCATAGACGACGTGATTTCCTTCGAGCCATTTTTTTACAAACTCTCCGAATAATTCCGGCGGATCCTGCAGATCGCCGTCGAGGAGAATCGCCGCATCACCGGCGCAATATTTCAGTCCGCTGCTGAACGCCATATGCGAGCCGAAGTTGCGTGAATGGGTGATGACGGTCATGTGCGGGTCCTTCGCGGCAAGTTCCTTTAAAATCTCGTACGCGCCGTCGGGGCTGCCGTCGTTGACGTAGATAATTTCGTAGTTGTCCGTGATCTCTTTCATTGCCTCCGTCACGCGTCGATGGAGCTCGCGCACGTTGCCCTCGTCTTTATAACAGGTGGGGATCAACGACAGTTTCCGGTTGGTCAGCATTGCGGATTGGGCGTACACTTTAAGCGCTTCCAGAGTGCCTTTTATTCCGCCTTATGACAACAGAAACCGCTTCCGCTGGCCGAAGCCCGATCTTCACCGCCGGCCCCTCGGTTACGGACAAGGAGATTGCCTACGTGACGGACGCCATTACC
>JACRIG010000033.1 GCA_016215715.1 Candidatus Peregrinibacteria bacterium
AAGAGTATGCGCAAGGATCTGGCGGAGCGCGCGAAACCCACCGCCACCCGGACACGCCTCGTGATGCGCATGATGTATAACCTCATATGGGCAGAGCAACGCGGCTACACATCGCACGAGGAACGTCTGCAGGATGTTGAGGATGCAAAAAACAAAGAGCAGACTGAAGAGTACATGGTGAAGGGGCACGGCAATGACATCGAGAAGAACATGGTCTGGGACACGACTGCGGACGAGACGGCCATCCGTGAGCATTGCTCATCCGCGCAGCTCATCTTCATGGAGAGCGATAAGGATGCCCAACTCGCCGTCTTCAATGCCGTCGATAAACAAAAAGATAACGAACGATTCGGCTACTGGTCGGATCTCGTTCCCGTCACTATGGACCCCGGGCGCCACCCTTACCTCGTCGACCATGACAGCAAGCGGTTGAAGTGGCTGATGTGGCAGATGGCCGACCGCGGCATGGTCTACACAGGGGAGGCGGATGTCAGTTACCACTATGACAAAACGCAAAAGCCTGAGCAAAAAGCACCGAGGAAAACGAACAGCAATACGAATGCGCACTCGCCGGGTCCGGCTCCCCGCGCTTGATTGCTCCCCCTGACTCGTCTATCGTGCATTTCCTGTTTCCTCTCTTTCCCATGCGCACACGCTTCATTCTTCTCACGCCCGTCCTCCTCCTCGCTGCCTGCACCTCCGCCCTCCCGAAAGGCGATGCTGTGACGCAGGAGATGCTCAAAAATCCGCTCTTTGCGCAGAATTACTACAGCGATCTCACCGAGCACTTCGTGAGCCTCCAGATCCACAACGACCCGTCGATGGACGATCCTGCGATGAAGAGCATCGCGGACGATGCGCGGGTGGAGGCGCTGGCCAGAGCGCAGAAGGCATCAGCGATCGTCAATGAGGGCATTAACGGCAGCTTCATCGGCATCACGGAAGATGCGAGGGGTATGGCACTGCTCGCAGACGGGAACCTCTACTTCGGACCGGACTTCACGGTGACCCCGGCCGGAGAGCTGCACGTGTTCACCACGCTCTCGGTCGACCCGCGGGACGTCCCGTTTCCCGGTCCGGATGACACCGACGTGGGCCCCGTGAAGCTCGCCTATGGCGCTCAGACATACGTATTGCCACCCGTGAAAGAGGCGCCGGGTCAGCTGTCGGTGGTGCTGTACGACAAAATGCTGAAGAGACTTCATGCGTTTGCGCAGCTGATATGAAGCGGTTACGGGTTAAAAGTTACGAGTTACGCGTTACGGGAAAACCATCCCGTAACTCATAACCCGTAACCCGTAACATCGTCAGAGCATTTTCTGCTGCCCCTTCACGATCGCCTCAATCGCCTTGCCCAGATCATCGACCGTCGCCGGCGTCTGCTTGCCGTTCACAAAAAATGTCGGCGTCCCGCGTACGCCGCCCTGCTCGGCAGCCGTATATTCGGCGAGGATGGCCTCACGCTTGATGTGCGACTTCGTGCAGCGCGTGAAGAGCGGGATGTCGAGCTTCAGGTCTTCCGCCCATGCAGCAAGTTGTGCAGTGCTGAGTTTGTCCTGCTGCGCATACACCTGATCGACGAACTCCCAGAACTTTCCCTGATCGCCACTACACTCGGCCGCCTCCGCCGCGGCAAGCGCGTAGCGGTGAATGGAGCGGAGCGGAAAGTGGTGAAATTCGAAGCGGACCACCGACCCGTATTGTGCAAGGAGAGGCAGAGTCACAGTCTCATGGGCCGCGCGGCATGCAGGACACTGCAGATCGGCAAACTCCGAAACGATCACGGCACCGTTCGGGTTACTCTTCGGATGCGGATCCTTATGGATATCCCCCGTGAGACCGGTCGTGTCGACGCAAGCCGTGAGGGCTAGGGTTAGGGCTAGGGTTAGGACTGGAAATGTGAAGCGCTTCATAGGTCCATAGCATGGCAGTGGACCCTTCAGAAAACAAGAAAAATAATCAATCCGAATCCCTAGCCCTTGCCCTTGTCCCAGCCCTATACTTCTCCCCCATGTCCCTCTACACCCTCTACCGCCCGAAGGTCTTCGCCGACGTCGCGGGGCAGGAACATATCGTTTCCACCCTCGAACAGGCTGTGAAGCAGGACAAACTCGCTCACGCCTACCTCTTCGCGGGTTCGCGTGGAACGGGCAAAACCTCTGTCGCCCGCATTCTCGCAAAGGCGCTCCTGACGCGCGGGATCGCCGATGAGAAACTCTGCGGACAGATCGTGAAGAGTGTCGAGGACAATTCACTCGTCGACCTCACGGAAATCGACGCGGCCAGCAACCGCGGTATCGACGACATCCGGAATCTGCTCGAAAAAATTCAGTTTTCCCCGGTCGTCGCAACGGCAAAGGTCTACATCATTGATGAGGTGCACATGCTCACAAAGGAAGCCTTCAATGCGCTGCTGAAAACGCTTGAAGAGCCGCCGCCCTACGCTTACTTCCTGCTCGCGACGACCGAGCTTCATAAGATCCCGCTCACCATCCAGTCGCGCTGCCAGCGCTTCCTCTTCCGTCAGATCCGCGAGGAGGACATCATCCGCCGGCTGCAGTACATCGCGGATCAGGAGCACATCACAGTGGAACGCACCGCGCTGCGCGCCATCGCCCATCACGTGCAGGGAAGTCTGCGCGACGCCATCTCTCTCCTCGATCAGCTTCGGTCGCTTGAAAATATCACCCTCGCGGACATTCATCAGCGCATCGGCGAGACGGGACACGAATATGTGGAACAGGTGCTCGCGGCCCTGCAGGCGAAAGACACAGGAACGCTCCTCGGGCTCGTGCAGCGGATGGAAGAGATGGCGGTGCCGCTGGAAACATTCGTTCGTTTGCTCCTCGGAAACGTCCGCATGCAGCTGCACAGCGCGATTGAACAGAAGCAGGACACGGGGGAATTGCTCCGCATCCTCGACACACTCCTCCGGACCGTCCGCGATCTGCGGATCGCTCCCGTCCCCGGTCTCGTACTGGAATCCGCACTCCTCTCGCTCTGTTATGACACAGTCACCGTTTCCTCCGCACCTGTGGTCGTAAAAAAACCGGCAGTGATTGCGCGCGATGTCACACCACCCGCGTCTATCGAATCACCTGCTGCGCCTACTGCAGAAAAAACGACGGAAGCAGCCGCACCAATGGAAGCGCCCTCACTCAGCCATGAGACTCTCGAGGAAAAGTGGCCGGAGATCCTGAAAGAGATCGACCTTCCCGCCGTCCGTATGTCGATGAAGAACGCGCATGTCGCGGGCATCGACGGATCAACCATCACCGTCAGCTTCGCCTCGGCCTACAACCGCGACAAGGTGTCGAATACCGAAGCGTCCCGCGCGATCGAAGCGATCATGGAACGCATTTTCAAACGACAGGTACGTCTGAAGTGCACGCTGGAAACAGAGGAGCACGTGAAGACGACGGCGGATGAGAGTGTAGTGAATCTTGCTGAAGCCGCTGCCGAAATATTCTAATAAAAATTTGATATGAACCTCTCCGAAGAGAAAAAACATCTCCGCGATTCGATAGCCGAGCGCCTCAAAAAAATGTCAAAGCGTGATCGGGATGCCGAGAGTCGCACACTCTGTCGTGAAATCGCAAAATTGATCCCGCATGATGCGCACGTCATCGCTGCCTACGTCCCGCTCCCGAGCGAAGCTGACATCACGCCGCTTCTCACAGAACTTCTGGCGCAGAAAAAACGAGTATTCCTTCCGTGTTTTGAAAATAAGAAGTTGATTTTCCGTGAAGCACAGTCACTTGAAGAACTTTCGAAGGGTGAGCTTAATATCATGGAGCCACCAAAGGATACCGCAGAGCTTGAACCGGCGAATCTTGATCTCGCTCTCATCCCCGCCCGCGCATACTCACAAAAAGGCGAACGGCTCGGCCGCGGAAACGGCGGGTACGATATCTGGATCCGTGAACAACGCAGCACCAATCCTAAAACACAATTCTGGGGCATCGCATTGGAGTGTCAGATCCTGAACGAGATTCCGATGGAACCGCATGATGAAACGGTGGATATGGTTATAACGGCGAGAGGGAGGCAGGATACGGAGCAAAATTGACATTCCGGATACTTCGGATAAATATCTCAATTGATGCTGAAAAAGGATGCTGATCAGGGCTTACATCTCCGTGATGTCGATCAGGATCTCAAAGAAAAAAATAACGAACAACGCAGGCGTATTCTTAAAATGAAGATGACTGTCACTAAAATGAAGTTACGGGGAGCAATGCACGATCCACGTACGAAATACGCTAGCATCGCATCTTTTCAATTTGGCGATTTCCAATCAAAACAGCCACCAATGCTCCGTTCCCTCAAGATTCTGGAACAACGCAGAGACGAAGCAAAATGCAATGAACACCTGTTTCTGCGCGAGGATATTCCGGTCTCAGAGGAAAAATATCCCGTTCTACAGGAACTTTTGGCGATGCTCTGGCAAAGCCGTTCATGGCTGGAAGCCCTTCGTGCCGACATCGACAATTTCGCAAACGTTACGAATCTCTTCAGATCATCGGAAATCAGCGGAAAACATAATCATGCGCTCACGGAGCTACACTGCCTTTACGATGATATTAGCAAGTACCTTCAGTCAGTGAATACGGAAGAGCAGACAAGAATCAAAGCTTTCTACGAAGGGGAATTGGGGCTTGTTCCGGCTTTGGAGGAGAACGACGCTGATGCGATTATTGAAGATCTTGATAGAAAACTGCTCACATTTGAAAAAAAGTTCAAAGAAATCTGCGCAACGTTAGGATGAATCGACAATGACACGGTTTGGCGCATCATCTATGCTGCCCCCGTGTTCACCTATTCCGAATTACAGGCGCAGGATCCCGATGTGTATAAGACGCTGATCGGCGAAATGCAGCGGGAACAGAACGGAATCGAGCTGATCGCGTCGGAAAATTACGTGTCTGCTCCGGTACTGGAGGCTTTGGGATCGGCGTTCACGAATAAATACTCGGAAGGATATCCGGGGAGGAGGTATTACGGCGGACAGGAGTTCACGGATCAGGTGGAGAACCTCGCCATCGACCGCGCAAAAAAGATTTTCCGCTGCGACCATGCAAATGTGCAGCCGAGCTCCGGCGCGGCCGCGAACGTTGCTGCGTATTTTGCGTGGATGGAACCGGGGGACGCGATTCTTGGTATGGACCTGACGCACGGCGGTCACCTGACGCACGGCGCGCCGGTGAGCCACATGTCGAAGCTTTTCCGCTTCGTACGGTACAAAATGAAGGACATTGAAACGGGAGAAATCGACTACGACCAGATGCGCGAAGTGGCAAAAGCCGAGAAGCCGAAGATCATTCTCGCAGGCTTCTCCGCATATCCGCGTGAACTCGATTACGCGAAATTCAAATCGATCGCCGATGACGTCGGCGCAATCGCGATGGCGGACATGGCACACATCGCGGGACTCATCGCTGCAGGAGTACTGAAAAATCCCTTCGACTTCGGCTTCCACATGATGACCACGACGACACACAAAACACTCCGCGGTCCGCGCGGCGCAATGATCATGACGAAGGGCACGGTCGGGAATCCTCTGAAAGCCCCTGAGAAAACCATCGACAATCTCCCCACGCTCGTCGACCGCAGCGTCTTCCCCGGGCTTCAGGGCGGTCCCCACATGCACCAGACGGCAGCCATCGCCGTGGCGCTGGGTGAAGCAATAAAGCCGGAATTTAAAGAGTATGCAAAGCAGGTGCTCCTCAACGCAAAGCGCATGGCTGAGACATTGATGAAGGCGGGGGTGAAACTTGTGACGAACGGCACGGACAATCACCTGATGGTCATCGACTGCGTGAAGAGTTGGGATCTGCCGGGCAAAGACGTCGAACAACTCTTGGACCGCGTCGGCATCACCGCGAGTAAGAGCACGGTCCCGGACGACTCGCGCCCTCCGTACTCTCCGAGTGGGCTACGCATCGGCAGCCCCGCAATGACGACACGTGGGATGAAGGAAGCGGACACCGAATTGCTCGTCGGCTTCATGCTGAAGGCGCTTGAAAAGCGGGCGGATGATTCGGCGCTCAAGAGTCTGCACGATGAAGTGATTGCATTCTGCAGGAGGTTTCCGGTGCCGGGGATTGCGGCGGAAACGCAAAAATAAGCGGTTGAGGCACGCATCCCGAGTTCAATAACGAAGTTGAACACTTAGGGTAAATCCTTACCCTCTCTGTTCTATGGCTTCTTACACTCATTTCTCCCAGGAGGAGCGTTGCGTTCTCTCGGCCCTTCTCCGGGAAGGGTTAAGTCTTCGGGCC
>JACRIG010000035.1 GCA_016215715.1 Candidatus Peregrinibacteria bacterium
CAACTGGAATCTTTTTCTTTTCCGGTCGCCTACCCGACGGACGCTGTGCGCATCAGAGAGCAACTCGAAGAACTCAAAGAACGGTGCGGAGATTTTCTGCCGGAGGCTGCGAAGGAATTGGTCAGCTTCCTCCGGGACGAAGGTGTCGATGCGCGGATCGAAGGCCGGCAGAAGCAGGATTACAGTATTTTCCGCAAGATGGGGGAGAAGAGCATCACGCACATCGACGATCTCTATGATCTCTTCGCGCTGCGGGTGATCGTTCCGTCCGATACCGCGTGCTATCAGGTGCTCGGGCTGCTGCATCGCATCGGTCATCCGGTGCCGAACCGCTTCAAGGATTACATCGCCTTTCCGAAGCCCAACGGCTACCAGAGTCTCCATACGACTCTCGCGCATCTGCCGGGGGTTCCCGACGGGATCTTTATTGAAGTGCAGATACGGACCGAAGCGATGCACCGAGAATCCGAGTACGGCATCGCCGCGCACTGGAGTTATAAGGAAGGAGGGCATGCGCTCCTTGCCGCGCGCAGGGCGCAGCTTCAGAAAGCACTCTCGCTGCAGCCGACCGCCGAGCGCAGGAGTGCAACGACACCTGCGGATCACATCTTCGTTCTCACTCCGAAAGGCGATGTCATCGAATTGCCGGAACGTTCCACTCCTCTCGACTTCGCGTTTCAGGTCCACTCGAATCTCGGCCTCGCGTTCAAAGCCGCGCGCGTGAACGGAATGATCGTCCCGATGCGCTACGAACTCGAAAACGGCGACGTCGTTGATATTCTCCGTCACTCCGATCCCAAACCCTCGCCGCAGTGGCTGACGCTCCTTCGTACCGCTCCCGCCCGCACGCGCCTCAGGCGCTTCCTCGCGGAACGCGATCGTCCGCGCTTCATCGACCTCGGCAGAGCCTCGCTCAATCGTGAACTGAAAAGTCACGGGCTGCCGCCGCTGGATCCGGATCTGTCGATTCTCAAAGTGTTTGACGGCAAAAAACTTTCCCTCGCCGAGCGCGAAGACATTCTGATGATGCTCGGGCAGGGGTCGATGAAGACGTCGGGGGTATTCACGCACATCGATGCCGTCCGGCACACAGCCTCTTCGCCGCTTCAGAAAAAAAAGCAGCAGATCGTCCGTCCCGGTTCGCTTCCTCTCAGACTCGAAAGCGACATCCGGATGCCTGTCCGCTTTGCGCAGTGCTGCAAGCCCGATGAAGGGAAGCGTGCCCCGCTCATCGGTGTTGTGAATCGCGGCGGAGAAGTCCGTGTGCACAGGAGTGACTGCCGGATGACGAAGAATGTGAATCCGGAGAGGAGGATGAGAGTACGATGGATTTGATCACCCCGCTGTAGCGACGATTCCTGAATCGTCGCTACGGAATTTTCATACCCCATTTAAACTCAGCAGCAGCCCTCCGTGGCTGCGGGAGGGTAAGATCTGATTGTGCTAGCTATCAAAGTTCCTTCAATCTTGCTAGATTGTAAACATGAATATAGAAATTATTGGATTCATTGCTGGCGCACTTGTAGCTCTTTCTTTATTGCCGCAAGTCATAAAATCGTGGAAAACAAAATCGACAAGGGACATTGCATTATCGTGGACTCTGATCAATTTTTCGGGTCAGGTGCTTTGGATCTATTATGGTTTCCAAATCGGCAGTTCGTCACTTGTCATCATGAGCAGCATCACATTATTGATGGCTTTGACGATATTGATTCTTAAATTGCGAAACGGATAGATCAAAATTTTCTACGCCGCAGCCGGGGACGGTCCTGCGGGACCCCTGCGGGGGCTGCTGCTGGGTATTTCAAAAAAGCAATTTATTGTCCCAGCAACAAATCCATCGTCTTCTCCACCTTCTTCTGCCATTCCAGCGCTCCGTACCCTTCGGTTCCCTGCGCATACGCTTTTTCGGCGTCAGCAAATTGTTCTTTGGGAACGCGTGCCAGCATTTCACTGAGCGCCGTCTTCATTTCCTCCGGCGTCACGGCGATTTTTTTCTCTTCGATGATCGAAGACATCCCGAGGCGGAGTTTCAGCCGGTCCTGCGCGCGATTACGCAGATCTTTTTCAACTTCTTTCTGATCTTTGCCCTGCTCCTTCATCCAGTCTGCGAAGGTTTTGCTCTGACGTTTTAGGTCCTCTTCCAGTTCATGCAGGATCGAGCGCAGTTCCTCGTCGATCAGCTCCGGTGCCAGCTCCACCTGGGTACGATTCCGTATCTCGTCGAGAAGCAGTCTCTCGCGGCGCAGTCTCTCCGAGTTCTTTTCCTGCTCTGAGAGCGAATCTTCAACTCTCTTTTTGAAGGCAGCGGCGGAGTCCATCCCGAGTTTTTCTTTGACGAGTGCGTCGGTGAGTTCGGGCAGACTCACTTCCTCTATTTTTGTTGTTTTCACGGAGAAGGTAAGGGTTTTACCCTTCAGATTTTCGGCAGGGTGACCTTCGGGAAGCGGGAGGGAGAATTTTTTGTCATCTCCTTTCTTCAGCCCGATCAGTTGATCTTCAAAACCGGGGAGAAGATGCGCTTCGCCGATCACAACGGCGTACGCGTTTCCCGCAAAGCCGGGGACAGCCTTTCCTTCGCTGTCCGCTCCGGAGAAATCGATCGTAATCTGGTCGCCGGAGTTCGCGGCGCGATCCACTTCCTTCGTCGTGCGCGCGTCGATCAATACGGAGTTGATCACTTTCTTCACATCCTTCTCGTCGACTTTGATTTCTTTGCTCTCGATTTTCATTTTGTCGATGCCCTTCACCGTGACTTCGGGTCGCTCGACGACGGTGACCGTCACCGTGAGCGGCGTGCGCGAGGCGATTTCGATGCGCGGAGAAATAATCGGTTTCAGTTGTTCTTCTTTGATGAGTGCGGGAACTTTGTCCTGAATCAGCGTGTGAACGGTTTCTTCGAAGAGCGCTTCGGGTTTGATCCGCTCGCGGACCGCTTCGACGGGCGCTTTCCCCGGGCGGAAGCCTTTCATGTTCACGTCTGCACTCAGCCGTGACAGTGCTTTTTGCTCGGCTGCCGCAACTTCCGCATCCGCGAAGGTCAGCGTGCAGACGATGCGCGATTTCTCGCGCTTGACGGTCGGGGCGGGGGAATCGCTCATCCCTTCGACGGGCTCAGGCTAAAGGATCGCTTGCGCTCCTGCCAGAAAACGAGCAGCGGGGTCGCGATGAAGAACGACGAGTACGTGCCGATGAGCGTCCCGCCGATGAAGGCGAGGATGAACCAGCGGATACTCTCGGCTCCGAAGAAGAAGAGTGAGCAGAGCATCACGAGAGCGCCGATACCTGTATTGAGTGTGCGGGTGAGGGTCTGGCGCAGGCTGCGGACGGCGAGCTCCGGAAAATGGACGTTTCTGTTTTCGAGGAAGAGGTTGTCGCGGATGCGGTCGAAGATGACGATGGTGTCACTCACCGAGTATCCCATAATGCTCAGCAGCGCCGAGATGAAGAGGGTGTCCAGCTGGAACGTGGTGTAGTAGCTGAGAATGGTGAAGATGCCCAGCAGGAGGAGGACGTCGTGCGCCATGGCGAGGATGGTTGCGATGCCGAAGCTCCATGGGTTGAGGCCGCGCGGCATCTTGCGGAAGGCGAAGGCCAGATAGATGATGATGGCGATGCACGCGAGCAGCAGCGCCTCCATGGCTCGCCATTTCAGCGTCGTTCCTACCGACGGTCCTATGGTTGTGTACTGGAGTTCGCTTACCTCCCCGAGCGTTCCTTTGAGATGCGCGATAAGGGCCTGATGCTCTTCGTTGCTGAGTGTTTCAGTCTTGGTGAAGTACGTTTCGGTCTTCGTCTGCGCGGTCGTCACTTCCAGAGGGTTGTCCTTCCGGAAAGAAGCCATCGCGGCGAGAAGATCGTCTTTCGTCTTCCCCGCAGGGAGCTGAAATTCCATCAGTGTCCCGCCCGTGAATTCGATGCTCAAAAGCGGGCCGGGGTAGACGAGGAGCACAACGGACGCCGCCACGAGAACCGCGGACAGGGGACTGAGGATTTTGGCGAGACGCAGGAAGGACATCGGAGCAGGAGAGTACAAGGATTACGAGGGGAAGGCAATGACTCACGTTGCTCGTTTCTCGTTGGCTCGTTGCATGTCCTGAGTCGCGTCGAAGGGCTCGAACGAAGCGAACAACGAGAAACGAATCAACGAGCAACGAGTACCCTGACCACCCGTCCCTCCTCCACCACACTCCACCGGTACGTCCCCTCTGTCCGCGGCAGCGTGACCGGAGAGGGCAGGAAGAATTGCAGGAGATTGTGGAGTGTATCCATGTCCGCAAGTCCTCCTGCGACGATGGTGCCCGCGCGGGCGTAGGGGAGACGCAGCACCGCTCCGGTTCCGTCGAGCATCGCGAGGACGGCGGTTCTGCTGCTGCCGATGACGGAGCGACCGGCAAGATGCGCCGTCGTGAATTCGCGGTTTGCCTGCGGCGAGCGGATAGTCTGTACGTCCCAGCCGTTCACGTTTTCCGTTCGCTCCTCGAGTGCGTCAGGATTCGCACGGATATCGTCGAAGGTCTGCCCTTTCTCAAATGTGCGGTGGACTGCTTCGCTGACGGGAAGCGTGCGGGTGAATGCCGAACGGAGTTTTTCCATCAGTGTCGTATTTTTTGCCTGATCGGGCACCGAGCCGGTGAGGACGAAGAGGGACCGGTCCATCGCGGGATCCGTTCCGGTTTCGAAAATCGAGGTGTGTTCGAGAAGCGGGATGATGTCGTAGGTCATGCTGATGTCGGGCCCGAATGTATCCGCGATTGCCTGCTCCAGTGCTCCGCGGACGGGAGTGGTGATGGCATCAGGAAAGGCCGCGGCCAGAGCGCCGGTTTGTTTCAGAGCCTCCGACCCCGCCAGTACGAGCGTCGGGTGCTCAAAAGCGAGGGGGAGAACCGGTGACAGAGCGCGGTGTGGCGACGCATCGCTCACGAATGTCGAGAGCGTGACGCCGCTTGCGGTTTGTTCCACGGAGAGCGCAGCGCGCGGAACAATGAGCGGTCCTAGGATCACGGGGTGCGGGAGGAGAGGGGACGGAGCTGTGAGGAACAGGCGTGTGTGTGCAGCATTCTCACTCAGCACATTGCGAAAATCGGCGGCAGCGCTTAAGCGCGCTCCCGAGCCGAGAAGTTTCAGTGCCTCCTCACTCTGCGCATGCGCGCGCGGGGCCGTGCCGGGAAACGCGGCATCGAAGAAAATCCATTCGCTGCGCCCGTTTCCCGGAGTCACGAGTGCCGCAGAGCGCGGCAGCGGAGAGGGGATTTCCTGCAGGACCGGAAACCATGCCGCAAGCTTCGGAAGGGCTTCGGGCTGCGGAAGATCGAGGAAGAGAATTGTTTTATCCGCAGGCAGGAGATCTTCCGCGCGGATCTGCGTGACGGGATACACAAACCACAAAATAATTCCTGCGATGATGACTCCGCAGAAAGCGAGAGAAGAAATGATTGCCTGCTTCAGGTGCTTCTTTTTCACGGGGGCATTGTATCTGTTGAAATCTGTTTGTCATGGTGAGCCTGACGAACCACGCACGTCTTAAAGTCGCCCGCGTTCCTTTAGCTTCTTGTGCGAGACGAGCCACAGGCAGGTAATGATGAGTTTTTTACCGTCTTTCCGATAGACGAGAAGCCAGTCGCCTTCTACATGTAACTCGCGCCACTGCCGCAATTTTCCGTGAAGCTGATGATCCCGCAATGAGGCGGGCATCGGTTTGCCGCTTTCGAGAATCTGCAAAATTTCATGCAGGCGTTGCTCGGTTCCTCCATGATTGTAATACGTATCGGCATCACGCCAGAAAACGTTGCTGTATTGAAGTCTGAACATCAGCGTTTTTTACGACGAAAAGAACGTATTGCCTCATCGACATTGTCGAATTCGACGAATGGTCCTTTCATTCGTTTCAATAGCTCTTGCTCTTCTTCTTCTGTAAATCCATTGACGGTTAATCGTGGCACCGGAATGGTCCCGCGCACTTCCATAAATGTCAGGTACATACGAATAGCACTCGAAAGGTCCAGTCCATTTGCTTCAGCGACTTTTTGCGCCGCTTTCTTCAGCTTTGCCGTGACGCGGATGTGGATGGTAGAAGACATGTACACATTGTATCTCATTGTGTATACAAACACAAGAAAAAAAAGATAAACAAAAAAGGCCCTAACGGACCTTCTTTGTATGTGTCTCCAGTTTGTTTTGCTATCTGCAGTCAGAAGAATGCAGAGCGTTTGTGTGGATTGTGTGGTGAGGTACCACGATCTTTGCCCTACTTCGGTTCTTATTTATCCTCGAAACCTATCGAGTTCCCCGGACCGGTCCGCCGCACGTTCGTGAGAACGAGGGGAACACTGGAGAATGGTGGGGTGCCCCGACCAATTGCCTCACAATTGGATGGGGAACATTGTAGAGCAGAGAGAAGGATGATCACTTACTGTACGAGACACGTGCCCAGGCTCAGAAGTGTGCAAAGGGGTTGCAATGTGTGGCTGAGGGGAACGAGCGTAAAGATGTTGGTGACCATCATCCTCTCTGTTACTTAGGTCCGTTCCGCTCTGTGGGTGTCATGGTGGGCGGCGACGAACCACGGTGGTGTGAAGGACCTTGGACTGTACTCTTCTTTAGTTCAGACTTTTTGTTTTTGAATGGCTGCGCAGCCGATTTGTGTTTCTTTTAGTATTGATTCCGATTTGTCATGGTGAGCGGCGACGAACCATGAACAAATCGTGTCATCGTACGCAGACCCGAAAAAAATCGCAAGGAGTCGGGCTGTCGCGTTATCCACATTCTGTTTTTGAATACAATATGTGTTCGGAAAAAGAAGGAGAAAGATTATTTTCTCGGAGGAGAGATTAGGAAACAGAATAAAGACTTTTGTCACGCATCATGCACCTTCATTCTTTCGACATCGGCAGGGGACACGCAGATCCGATCTTTCGTTGCTTTCCCAAAAATGCCAATCAGATATCCGCGTATCGTATCACCTTCGACGAGATGAATGCGGTCTCCTTTATGAAACTTCAGCGTGCTGGTCGCTCTTCCTCTATTAATCGGGAATGTAACGCTGACAGGCTCCGCAAGGACATACTCGGTATCATGCTGGAGGATTTCCGAGAGGGGAACTGCCGCAGGAAATCTTTCCATGTTCATAGTGGAAGCGGGGAATTGCGCTTATGATAGCACAAAATGCTCTCTATGCAATTCCCGCGGGAAATGAAGCAATTCACAGTTTCTTCAATTTCTCCTGCACCGAATTCGCATTGGGATTTTTCTGCAGAGCCGTCTGGTACGCCTTCTTCGCTTCCTCTTTCTGATCCACCGTCACGGCGGTATCGCCGAGAAGTTCGAAGCTGCGGGCGTCGTCCGGCCATTTCTGCGTCGCTTCCACGGCTTTCAGGTACGCCTCCTGCTTTTTCCCGAGTTGGAGTGCGACGGAAATAAATTCACGGTAGGTATCGAGATTCGCGTCGGGGAGCGTCGTGAGCGTCTGCTCCTGCTCCATCGCGGTCACCGCATCATTCGCTTTCAGCGCGACCTTTGCGAGGAGGCGGCGGGCGTCCGACTCGGGTTCGAAGCGGTTCTGGATCGCGTACTTCAGGAACGTCATCGCGTTCTGGCTGTCTCCGAGCGCGGCATAACTGCGGCCGAGGAAGTACTGGATCTCCGGTTTTTCGGGGTCGAGCGCGTAGGCACGCTCGAAACTTGCGACAGCTTCGCGGGCACGATTTGTCGTCAGTTCGCAGTATCCCTGAATGATCCACGCATCGCGGTAGTCGTCCTGCACGGTCGTCACGCGCGAGAGGATGGGGAGCGCCAGTTCACATTCCTGCACCTGCGCGAGCGCATGAGCGACGAGCGTCTGCAGATGCGACGGGGGACTGACAGGAAAGAGCGCGTACTCGTCGTAGGCAGACAGGAGTGTGCGCGCGTACGTCCGCAGCACCGGCTCCCAGCCCTCGATGACCTGCCGCAACTGTGACTTCGCTTCGTCGGTGTTTCCCTGCACGATGGCGAGCAGCGCGAGGCCGTAGTGCTGCTGCGGCGAAGGTGTTGCCGACTGCAGAAGCTGCGACGCTTTCACGAGGTCGGCGGAACGCAGCAGGATGATCGACTCGATGAGCAGCAGGTCTTCACTGCGGGCGCCGGCTCTCCGGAGTTTTTCCAGAGTGTTGCGCGCGGCGGGAATATCGCGGATCTGCAGCTGCGCCTGTGCGAGCTTCCGCAGTGCCGTCAACCCTCCGCCGGTGTCTACCGCTTTCTGATACTCTCCGGCGGCAGATGCCCACTCGCCCTGCAGGGCCAGCAGATCGCCCGTCCGCAGATGGAGAAGAGACTCATCGCCGGTGGCATCAAGGAAGTCGTCCGCCGGGAGGGTCGAGCCTGTCTGCGACCCCGGTCGCAGCCGATCCGTGACGTTTCGTAACTGTCTGCCGAGATCCGAACGCGTACTGCTGAGTTCCCACCACAGAAATCCGAGCAGAACCACGACGCAGCACACGGCTGCGAGGATGGGGGAGAGGATTCGTGGGGGCAGGCGCTTCATCGGGAGAAGTGTAGCAGACTCGTTGCTCGTTTCTTGTTGGCTCGTTGCTCGTTACGTAAAAAAAGCGAACAACGAGAAACGAATCAACGAGCAACGTCACTCTGTTTTCTTTTTCCTGGGCTTCTTCGCAACTTCTTTTGCTTCGGCAACAACCGGACTCAGTTCGCCGTCTTCCTCTTCTGCGCTTTCGGTTCCGAGCGACGCTCTCGCGGCGGCTTCGGCGAGTTGTTTGGGGATGACGGCTTCCACGGCGGCCCAGTTGGCTTCGCCGGCCGAAGGGAGGAGCACCGTCACCTGATCGCCGACTTCGGCGCGATAGAAGGTGACCGATGCGAGAAGAACGCGGAAGGTTTTGCCTTCGCTGAGCACTTTGTACTGGCCGTCCTCCTGAATCAGCACGCCTTTCGTCGTGCGGCGATCAATGGGGGCGATCTGCTTGTAGATGAACTTGCCTTCGTCGGTAATGGTGAGTTTCATGCCGTCGCCCTCGACCAGTTTGCTCTTCGACGCGTAGTTGGCGGGGACGGGATACGTCTGTCCTCCGGAATCCACCATGTTCTGTCCGTCGAAAATTCCTTCCACCACTTTGCCGCTCACAGAACCCGGCGCACTCACACGCGACGCGCGGATCATGTGACGTTCCTTCGAGATATCGCTGACACCCGTCAGTTCACGGAGCAGCGCGGATGCGGTCCTGAGGGAACTTTCCGCGCTCCCGAGGAGTTCCTGAATGTGGGTGAGGGTGGATTCGTCGGCCATAAGAGTGGAGGTTAAAAGAGAAAGTGTCAGAAGGATTTGGATTCCACAGTCAGAGCCGATTTGTCGATGGCGGACTGGATCTGGGTTTCTGTGAGGAGGCCGGGCTGGGCTCCGATGACGCTCACGACACTTGCTCCGTTTATTGTACCGGCGCGCAGGGCCGTTGGCAAGTCTTTGCCCCGTACAAGTGCCCACGTCATCGCAGTCCCGAAGGCGTCGCCGGCGCCCGTCGTGTCCATCACTTTTGCGGGGAGACAGGGGCAGAAATGGATCTGCGTTCCGTCGGTCGCGAAGGAACCGTTTTTGCCGTCGGTAACGCAGGCGATGCGGGTGCCTGCGGCGATCATCACGCGCAGTGCTTCCTCTGTTGTCTTCTTTCCGGTGAAGGCGATTGCCTCTTCCCTGTTCACGATCAGTAGCTCGGTTCTCGCGACGAGGAGTGCGTTGTTTTTTTCGCGGATGCCGCGGTCGATCTGGCAGCCGCCGGGATTCCAGGTGAGGTGCGGAGGGCGGGTGTCCGTGAGCATCTTCAAAATATCATCTTCGATGGCGCAGCTCGCTTTATGAATGTGATTGAGGTAGACCCAGTCGGCGGCCGCCGCCTGGCTGCGATCAAAGGTGACGTCGTGGAGGTGGGCATTGGTGCCCGGCTCGTTGAGAATCACGCGCTCGCTCTGCGCGAGGAGGACGATGGAGAAACTGCTCGTTTCGTGTTCGACGACGGTGATGCCTTTGGTTGAGACGTTCTCTGTCTCCAGATTTTTGAGCATCATGCCGCCCCACTGATCAGAGCCGACGACACCCGCGCAGGCGGCAGAGCATCCGAGGCGCGAGAGTCCCACGGCCGTGTTCGCCGCTCCGCCGCCGCATCCGCTCACCACCCGGCGGACGGGGATTTTGCTGCCGAGTTGCAGCTGAAACATGTGTGTTCCGTCCCTTCCCTCTGCGACCTCATGGTCGACATCGACGAAGAGATCGTAGGTGAGGCCTCCGATGGAAACGGTGTGTGACATACTGATTTAGTGGCCGTAGTGTTTCCGGATTGCAGCCATGAATGCGGCGGTCTGTCTCATGGTTTTGCGCCGCTGCCACTGCCAGGCGCAGAAGCCGAGGGCGAGTGCGCCGATGCCGAACCACACGAAGCCGGGGAGTCCGCTCTGGACGTTCTTCGGCGTATGACTGAGCGCGATGGCGTCGGGATTGAAGGGGATCGGGTCGCTCGCGCCGGGGGTGAATGCCGTGCCGTTTGCCTGCGGCGTGCCCGAACCTTCCGTGATGAGGTCGGTGAGTTCGTCGCCCGTCACCGTGATCGGCGTGAGGCGGATGAAGTACGTGACGCCATTGATCAGGTCGCCGAGCGTGTATGCCTGCGGCGAGCCGTCGTCGGTTTTCTTCGCCGCAATCATCCGCTTCTCGCTGAAACTTCCCGGCTTCACGCCGTACTCCAGTTTGTAGGACTGGAGCGACACTTTCGGCGTCTGCCATTCGAGGAGGAGCTTCCCGTCGCCGGGGGTAGTCTTGAGGACGATGCCGGGCACGTCGACTTTCAGGACCACGCTCTTCTGCGAACTCTCGCGTTTGCCCTGCACCGCCGTCGCTGCGAAGTAGTAGGTGCGGCCGGCGACGAGTCCCGCGACGGTGGCTTTGGTCGTGACGCGACCGGTGTCGAGCGTATAGAGGAAATTGTCGGGTTTTTCGCCGACGTAGATGCGGTACCCGTCGACTTTCTCGCTCACGCCGTCCCATTCGAGTGCCGCGGCGTTCGACTTGGCCGAGCCCCGCAGATTCTGGACGGTCGGCAGACTCTGGAGCCCGACCGTGAAGGTAGTGCGTACTTCCGTCGCGTTGCCGGCGGCGTCGGTGGCCGTCACGACCGGCTGGTACGCGCCGTCTTCGGGAGCGGAGAAGACTCCCTGATACGAGCCGCTGGCGGTGGGGTTCTCGCTCAGTGTCAGCGTCACATCACCACTCGTGGGGGAAGGCAGCAATTGCAGCGACACGCTCTTCAGTTTCGGGTCACTCTGGACGACGACGAGGACTTTTTCTCCGGTGCCCGGCTTCTCCGGCGAAAAGGTAATAGAGCTGATTTGCGGAGCGGTGGTATCCAGCGTGAGTTCGATGGGGCCCGAGTCGCTCGCGCCATTCGCGTCGCGCACCCGGATGGTGAATTCGCGCTTGGCCGGATTGAGGGCGACGGGGATGCTGAAGTTTCCGTCCTTGTCGGTGGCGCCCGTGACGTCCGCAAGGCCTCCCATCACTATGAGGTTGGCGAACGTCGGGCCCTTTCCCTCCACGACGATGTTCAGTGTGTTCACGCTGTCGCCGTTGAGAGGTGTCGAGACCGCGATCTGTGACGG
>JACRIG010000036.1 GCA_016215715.1 Candidatus Peregrinibacteria bacterium
GAACGGCTGAAGTTTCTTGCAGATCTCGTGCATCCGGAAAAAATAATTCCGGCAGCAGTGGAATTCGTCGACATTGCCGGACTCGTGAAAGGCGCCAGTTCCGGTGAAGGACTCGGCAATAAATTCCTCAGTCACATCCGCGAAGTCGACGCCATCTGTCACGTCGTCCGCATCTTCGAGGGCGGCGATATTCTGCACGTCGAAGGAAGTGTCGACCCGAAACGCGACCGTGAGACGATCGAAACGGAGCTTGCCCTTGCGGATCTCGATGTCATCAAAAAGCGCATCGAGAAGAATCAGGGCGGAGCGCGGACCGGAAATAAAGACGCGAAGCTGGATCTCGCGGTGAGTGAAAAAGTAAAAGCGACGCTGGAAAACGGAGGGGTCACACAATTGGATCAGGAAGAAACGGGAGTCGCAGACAGTATGCAACTCCTCACCCGCAAGCCGGTGATCTACGCGGTGAATGCATCGGAAGAACAGATGAAAACGCTGTCGATTGAGGAAGCGCGCAAACGATTACTCCTCCCCGCAGATGCCGAGGTAGTTTTGATTTCCGCGAAGATCGAAGAAGATCTGCAGGAGCTGAGCCCCGAAGACGCAAAAACATTTCTGAAAGATTTGGGTGTTGAAAGTTCGGGCCTCGACCGATTAATTCGCAGCGCCTATCACCTGCTCGGCTACATCACCTACTTCACCGCGGGCGTGCAGGAAGTCCGCGCATGGACGATTCACCGCGGCTTCACTGCACCGCAGGCAGCGGGCGTGATCCACACCGATTTCGAACACGGTTTCATCTGCGCGGAGACCATTTCGTATAAAGATTTTGTTCAGTATGGGACTGAAGTGAAAGCCAAAGAAGCGGGGAAGATGCGGCAGGAGGGGAAGGCATATGTCGTGCAGGATGGGGATGTGATGCATTTTAGGTTTAATGTTTGAAAATCTCAGCAATCCATGTCATCAACCCAGGCGATTTGTCGAAGACCACCGTGTTGTCACCCTGAGCGGCGACGAAGGGCGGCAGCACGGTGGCCCCGCAGGGAGGCAAAGAACCCAACACATCGCTCGCCGCCCGCGTGCCGTGGTTCGTCGCCGCTCACCATGACACGCGGGCGGCTTTTCGCTATACAAGAATCATGGTCTTCATCCCCCGCGAAGAAAAATTCAGCTGCGACCACTGCGGCACCTCCGTCGAGCCTTTAGAGAAAGGCAGTTACCGGAACCACTGCCCGAAGTGTCTCTGGAGCAAACACGTCGATGAAGCGGGTCCCGGGGACCGCGCATCGCTTTGCCAAGGCTTCATGGAACCGCTGAATCTTGATCAGCGCGGAAACAAGGGCTGGATGATTATTCATCGCTGCACCGCCTGTGGAAAAGTGATCCCGAACAAGGCTGCTCCGGATGACGATCTCCAGACCTTTTCCACAGGATCTCCACAATGATGCGCAGAGCATCCGGAGCAATGACATGACTTATCCACAATCAGAACACAATTGGATTGCAGCGCGACGTTGACGGACGTCCACCATGCGGTGATTGCTCTAAGCGAAGAACTCTATGGGTCACGCGGAATCATGTCCGAAACTGAAATATTAATTTGTTCAGTTTTATCCGCTGCAGCAAGGGCTCTTTTCATACTGACCCTTGCAATAACAATCCGGATGACCGTACCATCGCTGGCCCATGCGTCCTCTGTCTCTCTTCATCATCATCTGCGCGTTCGGCATGTTGTTTGTGACGATGTAATTCTGAGATTTTCCCTCTCCCCGCGGGAGAGGGTTAGGGAGAGGGGCAGGCCGCACATGTTCCTGAACCTGCGCTCCGGAAATCAAATCAAATCTTCAGAAACTGTCCGACATAGCGATCATTGAACGACTGCTTCAATGGAATTTTTTCCTGCACGTTGCCTTCGGGCACTGTCGTGAGAGTGTCCTGATGAGTCTGAGGATGAGAAGAAACAGTGAGCGTAAACTTTCCCTGCTCCAGATTCTTTCTTGCCTCCGGTGAAAGCTTCGCCGTATCCACGACTCCGTCAATCCCCTGCTCTTTCATATCCTTCTCCACCTGACTTTTCAGCGCATCGTGCATCGGCTTTTCCGTCTCCAGTGCAAAGTGCAGCTCCGCGAGCGCTTCACTTTTCTTCATTTCTGCTTTCAGATCCTCCGGCCCTTTCACTTTGTCCCGTAATTTTTCATACGCCTCCGGACTGCGCATCCGTTTCCGGATTTTCGTCCGTTCTGCCGAAGAGAGATGATCCATCCAGGAACCTTCCATGGGAGGATTATAGCGTGATCCCCACGGCAGAGACGCAAGATTTTGCGTCTCTACAGGATCAACTGCATCCTGATGTTGCCCCGCAATCCAGACACAGTTCGCAGCTTCCGTTGCGCTTCATCTTGAAGCTGCCGCAGCCCCCACAGATGGAACCGGTGAACCCCTGCTGCTTCGCCTGTGACTGCTTGCTGGCGGCAATCTGCACATCGGACACTTCCTCCTGCTCCGTTGTTGCGGGTGCAGACGAGAAAAGATCTGCGGGAGCGGAGGTTCCTTCATCGACGACCGCGAGACGCATCGCAAAGGCATCCTTGCTCTTTGAGCCCTCGCGGTAGGCCTTCTCGACGAGATCGTGATTGTGGAACTGCATCGCCTGGTCCTTCGGCATGAACTTCAGCGCGAGCCAGCGGCCGAGGTAATCCATGAAACTTTTGACCATCGGAATCTCGCTGTTGCCGGTCATGCCCATCGGCTCGAAGCGCGTGCCGACGAGTTTGTTGCAGAGGACATCAAGCGGGACACCGTACTGGAGGTTCATCGAGAGACTGAGCGCGAGCGTGTCCATGACACCGGAGAGTGTGGACCCTTCTTTGCTCATCTTGATGAAGATCTCGCCCGGTGTCCCGTCATCGTAGAGACCGACGTGGATGTAGCCCTCATGACCGGCGATCGCGAACTTATGTGCAAGTGCGACGCGCTCAGCCGGAAGTTTGCGGCGGCGCGGCAATTCTTTGTAGACAATTTTTTCTACCGTCCTGACCTCGGTCCCCTCGGTCCCTTTGGTCCCCTTGGTCCCCTTTTTATCCGACTGGGTATAGAGTGCCTGACTCATCTTGCAGGCATCGCGGTAGAGCGCATTGGCCTTCAGACAGAGCTTCCAGCTGAGGAAGTAGGAATTCTTGATGTCCTCGACGGTCGCCTCGTGCGGAAGATTGATGGTCTTACTGATGGCACCGCTGATGAAGGGCTGCGCAGCCGCCATCATCCGGATGTGGCCTTCGGCTGCGATGTAGCGCTTGCCCGTCTTGCCGCACTTGTTGGCGCAGTCGAAGACAGGGAGATGTTCGGCCTTCATGAGCGGCGCGCCCTCAACCGTCATATGTCCGCAGATCGTGACGTTCGCTTCTTCGATTTGCTCCTCGGTGAAGCCGAGTGCTGTGAGGAGCTGGAAATTCGGATCCTGCATCTGGATGTCAGTGATGCCGAGGCGCTTCATCGTCTCCTCACCGAGAACGAAGCGGTTGAAGGCGAAGCTGATCTCGAAGACCTGCGGCAGCTGCTTCTCGATTTTCGCTATGTCCTCGTCCTGGAATCCTTTCTCGCGCAGCGACCTGCGGTTCACATGCGGCGCGCCCTCAAGACTGAGCGTGCCGAGTACGAAGCGCATGATGTCTTTCACTTCGTCCTCGCCGTATCCGAGAGCACGGAGGGCCGGCTCGACGGACTGGTTGGCAATCTTCATGTAGCCGCCGCCCGCAAGTTTCTTGAATTTCACGAGCGCGAAATCGGGCTCGATACCCGTCGTATCGCAGTCCATCAGAAGGCCGATGGTGCCCGTGGGGGCGATCACCGAGACCTGGGCGTTCCGGTACCCGTGCTCCGAACCCATCGTCTGCGCGCGGTCCCAGCATTCCTTCGCGGCTTCCAGAAAAGCCTGCGGACATCCGGACTGGTCGATGCCGACAGGGTTCACATGCAGTCCCTCGTACTCGCGGGCCGGAGCGTCGTACGCGGCGCGCCGGTGATTGCGGATGACGCGCAGCATGTGTTCGCGGTTTTTGTCGTAGCCGGGGAACGCGCCGAGGCTCGCGGCCATTTCGGCGGACGCAGCGTAGGATTCTCCGGTGAGAATCGCCGTGAGCGCGGCGCAGATCGCGCGTCCTTTGGCGGAGTCGTAGGGAATGCCCATGCGCATCAGCAGTGCGCCGAGGTTCGCATAGCCGAGGCCGAGGGTGCGGAAACGGTAGCTGAGCTCCGCGATTTCCTTGCTCGGGAACTGGGCCATGAGGACGGAAATTTCGAGGACGATCGTCCAGAGGCGCGCGGCATGTTTGAATCGCTCAATGTCGAACGTGGCGTGTTCGTCGTCGTAGAACGTGAGCAGATTGAGAGACGCGAGGTTGCAGGCCGTGTTATCGAGGAACATGTACTCGCTGCAGGGGTTACTTGCCTTGATGCGTCCATCCTCCGGACACGTGTGCCAGTCGTTGATGGTCGTGTCGTACTGGAGCCCCGGATCGGCGCAGGCCCATGCGGCGTAGCCGATCTGATCCCAGAGCGAACGGGCCTTGAGGGTCTTGCTCGGCTTCGGTTCACGGGATTCCTTCGCCGCCTTCTTCTTTTCGGTCCGCCAGAAGAGATTCCAGTCACCGTCGTGCTCGACCGCCTCAAAGAATTCGTGGGCAACGCGGACAGAGTTGTTGGAATTCTGGCCCGAGACTGTCTGGTAGGCCTCTCCATTGAAATCCGTATCGTAACCCGCCTCCGCCATCGCGGCGACCTTCTTCTCTTCGTTTGCCTTCCAGTTGATGAATTCCTCGATATCGGGATGATCGAGATCGAGACACACCATTTTTGCGGCCCTGCGCGTCGTGCCGCCCGACTTGATGGCGCCGGCCGCCTTGTCGCCGATCTTGAGGAAGCTCATGAGACCGGAGCTGCGGCCGCCGCTACTCAGCGGCTCCCCTGCTCCGCGGAGGTTACTGAAGTTTGTACCCGTCCCCGAGCCAAACTTAAAAAGGCGCGCCTCCCTCACCCAGAGGTCCATGATGCCGCCGGGGTTGACCATGTCGTCGTCGACCGACTGGATGAAGCACGCATGGGGTTGGGGATGGGTGTAGGCATCCTCGCTGACCTTCACTTCACCCGTAGCGGGCTCGCAGTAGTAGTGACCCTGCGCAGGCCCCGTGATGCCATAGGCGGTGTTGAGACCGGTATTGAACCACTGGGGACTGTTGGGCGCGGCCATCTGGCGGACGAGCATGAAGCTGAGCTCATCCTCGAACGCCTGCGCGTCCTGCGGGGTCGCGAAGTAGCCGTGTACCTCGCCCCACCACCGCCAGCAGCCGCTGAGCCTGCGGATGACCTGCCGCACACTACGCTCGGGACCCGTGACGACCTCCCCCTTCTCATCATGAAGCAGATTGCCCGCATCATCGCGCTGCGGGACGCCGGCCTTGCGGAAGTACTTGCTGACGACGATGTCGGTGGCCACCTGACTCCAGAAACACGGGATCTCCGCTCCCTGCATTTCGAAAACGACGGAGCCGTTGGTGTTCGTGATACGACTCGTGCGCTTTTCGTAGGTTATTTCCTCCAGCGGATCGCTGCCGGGCGTCGTGAATACCCGGGGAATGGACAGGCCCTTTCCGGTCCCCTTCGATGCACGGACATGAGAAAGAAGCCGATCGACTCCGGAGAGGCGATCAGCAGAAACGGGAGCGGCAGCCTTGGGATTCATGGGAGCGGGAAGAAATGGGGAAATACAGAATCTAGTGGTTCAGGGGAAACAACGACACAACATATGGGAATTTTTCCTGCGACGCAATAAAACGGGAAAGAAAGTGATGAACTGTTTTCCGGTGAAGTCAATCATCGCCCTCTGCGCATCGCAGAGCACCTGAGGCACAGCCGGTGCGGAGAACATGTCATGAGTAAAAAACTAATCATGAACCATTCCCCATCGATGAAAAGCGGAAGTGCGGGAGGCATGTCAACTGCGGTGTGCGTGAGATTCGATTCCGCTCTATCGGATGCTATCATCCATCTATGAAGATCCTCATTCTCGTCGCCGGTACGAACGAACCGAGTAACAGCAATGTCCTTGCAGACGCCTTTGCCGAAGGCGCACGAAGCGTGAGCGGTATCGAAGTGGAAAAGATCCGCCTGAAGGACCTGACGATCGACCACTTCACAGTGGAGAATTACAAAAAAACCTGCGTCTCAGATGATGATTTCTGCGATCTGCAGGAAAAAATCGAAGCAGCGAAAGGGATCGCAATCGCGAGCCCCATCTGGAATTTTTCCGTCCCTGCCCATCTGAAAAATCTTATCGACCGGATGGGTGCGTTCGCCCTCGACGAGGAGACGCACTCGCAGGGACAATTCGGAGGCAAACCGTTCACCTTCCTCTTCACGGGCGGTGTGCCGGTGATCGCGTGGAAGGCGCTCATGTACGTCACGACGCTCCACGTGTCCGAAGCGATGAAATACTACGGCGCGACGATCACCGGACGCAGCTTCGAGCCCCGGTGCCAGCCGGCCAAAGGAAAATTCGGCCTCGTCGTCGACAAACGTCCCGACAGCTTAGCCAAAGCGAGAAGAAACGGCGTGAGATTTGCAAAGCTGACGAAGCTCTTTTCAGAGACGGGAAAATTGCCGCTGAGAATCCGCCTCATCTCCTCATTCTTCACATGGGCCTACCGCGTCGGCAACCGTATCCTGTATCCGGTGAGCATGCAGCAGTGATTATCTTTCCATTGCACTGAAATTGGCAAAAACTTCGGCCGTGGAGAGCAACTGATGCAGAAAATCTGACCGGACATGCGCCACGAGTTTTTCCGATAAAAAGGCCTGCTCTTCTGCTCCGGAATGCGCAGGAAAAATGAGCGGGCCCGTGAAGAGTTTTTTACAGAGATAGGTGTCGCCTAATTGCTCCGTTAAAAAGACCGCCTTCTCACTGCCCATGTAATCGTAAAAGGCTTCAGCTCCGTTCTCTTCCGCAATACGCCATTCGTAAACGGCTGCGACCGTTCTGAAAACTTCATCCTGCGTTCCGATCTCATTGTGAGTCAATTTTATTTTTTTTGTGCGCATAACGCGGTCACGGTCGCGCATTTGCTTCCGTGTCTGACGCAGAATCCAGCGCCTCGCGACAGGAGGACCGTCGATCTCCGTCCATTCAAAACACGTCGCTTCTCTGAGGATGTCCTGCCGCGCGGAGGCCTCCCTCAGAATCGCCTTGCTCTTCCTTTCCACGCTCTGCTTTGCACAGTGAGATGTTTCTCCGTTCCCGAAACACTTTTCCAGTTTTCTGACGAGGTTGGAGACATCTTCCAGACCAAAATCCAGACAGGCCCGCACCGCATGACGACCGTCTTTGATGCCGAATGTGACAGGGCTCTGTGTCTGCGAAATAGCAGTCACGTTTTCCAACGCAGCGCCGATGTTCTTTTCAAGACGGTTCACAGAATTATTATGGAATCATAATATGAAATGTCAATTTTAAGCACCTGTGAGAATCGCTTCCAAATCGACAAATCCGCCTCTTCCGAATGCTTCCCACGTCTTCACACCGCCCTCGACAAGGATGCTCGTGAGGCCGTGATAATCCTCTTCGGGAGTGATGAGTTTCTTCCAGAGTTCCGGCCAGTCGAATGTGTCACCCGAAAGAGAAATATCAATAACGCGCACGCTTCGCTTCAGAAGTTCAGCACGCTTCGTCCGGTCACTCTCCGGAGCGGTCACGATCATCGTACGATTCGCTTCGGGATCAGTCACCACACGGGCCGCCAAAGGAATCCGCAGATGCGGATCGAGAATGATGCGCCACGGCTGCGGCGCTTCAGAATTTTTTCCCTGAGCAAATCGCAGATCGAGTCGCGAATCGTCGGCAATGATCGTCCCGACTCCGGTGAGAATCGCATCGTGCGTCGCGCGCAGAAATGTGTGGGAAAAAATATCCTGCTCCTTCGACGTAATCTTCAGCGGGCTTCCGTCCGCATTCGAAGTTTGTCCGTCACGCGTCTGCGCCCGCTTGAGCGTGATCCACGGACGTCCGTTTGTCCGGACAGAAATAAAGCCCCTGTTCAGCCATTCGCATTCGCTGCGAAGCACCGGACCGGTGACGGTCACTCCCTGAGCACGCAACTGCGCAATGCCCTTCCCGCTGACACGCGGATCCGGATCACTCATTCCGATCACCACATGTTTGACGCCGCATTTAATAATAAGATCCGTACACGGAGGCGTTTTGCCGTGATGGCAGCAAGGTTCGAGATTGACGTAGAGCACATCATCTGAATAAATTTTTTGATTAATAGAATTTAAGAGCATGCGTTCAGCATGCGGGCTTCCGAAATGATCATGAAACCCTTCGGCAATGATCTTCCCGTCCCGGACGAGGACACTCCCCACGAGTGCGCCATTCCCGACAGTACTCTGTCCGCCCTCTGCCAACTCCAGACACCGGTGCATGAAGATGGGATTTATCATGAACCCAGAGTATCAGACGAAAACCCCACCATCGCCATGCCAGCCAGCTCACTATCAACGTATTAATACGTTGGTGGTAGGGGAGTGGAGCAGGCATCAGGAAAATGAGCGGCTGATTCTGGATAGAAAAAATTGCAGAATGATTACTTTTCAAGATATTTCTGCAGCGGCGAAACGCGGGCGGGCTTCTGGTTGTTTTTTGGCTTTGGCTGGGGCTCCATCGAATTCCCCTGCCCTGAAAGTTTCTTGCGCATATCATGATGGCGATGGACTTTGAGGACGTGACGATAGCCGCCCTCGCCGTTCTCGATGAAATGTGCGACGCGGGTGACGGTCGTGGTGCTCGCACCGGTCATCGCCGCGACCTGACGGTAGCTGAGTCCCCTGCCGAGAAGACGCGCGACTTCCAGGCGCTCACTGAGCGCCTGCATTTCGCTTAATGTGGAAACATCGCGGAGAAAGTTTTCGATCTGTTCCTCGTTCTTACAACCCATGAAGGCCGACACGAGGCCTTTGAACCACGGTTCCTTGCGCCAGCTTTCTTCGGTGAAGCGACGTTTCATAGTTTCTCCAGGCTATCGCAAGATTCGTGAAGTATCAATGTGTTAATTCGGTGGCTCCTTTCCGCGCTTCGCCGTGGCAAGCACCAGCCTATTCCCGTGAGAGGGAGAACAAAAAAAGGGCTGACCGCGTGCATACGACACGCAGTCCCACAGGCCCAAACCCCCGTGCGTTCCTGTGGTGCCCCGCTGCAGGATACACAAAAAGGCTGGCCTGTGTTTTTTATCACAGGCCCGGACAGCGTTCCCGGATACCGCGCGGTTTACTGTCCGTTCGCCTTCATCAACTGGCTGCACACACGATGTACAGCACGCCAGAGGAGAAATCTCCTCCCACCGTTTCGGAGGGTCCTCTTCGTGTTGATAGGGCTATGGTAAGGCATTCTTAAGGAGATGCAATAAAAGTGACCCGTGTCCCAGCTCACAGTGAGCTGGAATTCACGGGTCCCGCCATGCGGGGGGCATAGCGGTATGAGATTAAAGGCGCATGTATACTAATGCAAACAAAAAAAGGCGGCTCCGTGACGGTCGAAACGGAGCCTGACAAGGAGAGAAAATGCGCGCCCGTCTCCCCTTGCGCCTTTGGCAAGCTTCAGGGATTCGCTACCTGAAGCTCGTCGGGAAAATCGTACAGGGCTGTTTGCCATGTGCAAGCCTTTCCTCCCTCCCCCAACCCCCTCCC
>JACRIG010000037.1 GCA_016215715.1 Candidatus Peregrinibacteria bacterium
ACTATGGCAAGTAATAAACCGTTTGCTGTTTAGTATTTCCAACAAAGCTTCCAGTTCCAAATCTGTTCGGTAACCTGGTGTTTTTTTGAGTTCGCCATAAGCCTTAGCTCGTGAAAATCCATCGTAAAAAATCTGCTCTACACCCATGCGGGTTTGCGGGAATCGAACAGTTTGAAAATCGCCCCAATTGCTTTGTTTAACGTTTTCGCCCAAGGCAAATTTTATAAACTTATGGTCAGTTGGGAATTTTAATTTTTCAGGTGCTTCCCCGTACTTTAATTTTATCAAAGCGGTTTGTCCTCCTATGGCATTTGCTGAACCATGCAATAAATGTGATGTAGTGACCCCACCCTTTGCCGTAGCCGGTTCCCCAGTAGCGGTCGACCTCCTCGGCCTTGCTCGTATTGCGACAGGAAGGACTGCTCATGTCGGGACGAAGATCAGGCGGCAGGATGCGGGCATCCTGCCCATACGTCGGCACGTCGAGAGGGTTGATCGAAAAGATCGGAGAGATGTGATCCGGCGCGCCCATTTCCAACCGCGGCGGGAAGTGGCGATGGGCGATGTTGTTGTAAAGGAGCCACGGCGCCATCGCGAAGAAGAGGGAGCCGGTGAAGACGCCGAGCATCTGCATCCCCCGCAGGAAGCCCTGACGGTTGTGCCATGCACCGTATGCAAAGAGCAGTACGCCCGCTGCGGTACAGAACAGGATCACGCCGGTGCGGCTGATGGCGTCCGGCGCTCCGTAGACGTACTGCGAGACGGCGGCGACGTTGAATTCTGTATGCCACGTGTAGAACACCCACCCGAGGAAAGCCGTGCCGAAAAATGCGGGGACCCCGACGGTGATACCGAAGAGCGTCGTCGCGAGACTCATCAGGACCATGACGGCCGTCGGCTTGATGGCGAATGCGAAGCCGCTGAAAATTCCCGCGAGTGCCATGTACTCCCAACCTGCGCCCCCCTGCAGAGGAACTTCGGCCGGCGGACCAGCCTGCGCGGCATCCTCTTCCTCATCGTGCATCGGAAAGAGTGCGAGGAAGAAGCAGAGTGTGGCGAGCGTCCCCATCGCGAACACGGCATTGTCGATCTTCATGTCGGCGTATGAAAAGTGTCCGACGAGCGGCAATGTGTAATACAGGAGTGCCGCCAGCATTCCCCGCCGATGCCCGAGGAAGACGTTCCCGAGGACAAAGACGCTGAGAGTCGCCATCAGACCCGCCGTCCAGTTGATGAGCATCGAAAACGTCGCGGCGAACACGGAGTCAAAGCCAAAGAGCAGGTACCCGAGCGATGTGACGTACTGCCACTGGAATGTCGCGAGCGGCGGGATGAAGTGCCCGTAGCTGACAAGAAGGCGCGCGTGATTCAGGTAACGCCCGAGGTCATCCCAGCCGATCGGAAACGGCCGGATGACCGTGAGGAAATTGAATGCGAGGTAGCCCATCAGCAGCCACGCGAAGAGAATCGCAGGGCTATACCACTGCTCCTCGCTTTCCCATTCGCTCCACAGGAACCGGCGAACCCAGTACACGGTGTGCCGATACCCGATGAGCGGGATCGCGAGGAAGAGGAGCCACCCCGCGGGTTGCACGTAGAGATGCACAACCGCGAGAAGCCATAGAAGGGCAATGAGTCCGCAGGCACCCAGCCCCAGACTCACGATCATCTCGACGAGCGGGCGGCGTGGACGGGGACGGAGCCACAGCAGGAGCATTCTGCCGAGGACCAGAAACTCGAAGCAGAGGAGCAGCACCATCGCAAGCTGCGGCAGAACGCGGGTGAAAAAAGATCCTTCGATGCACGAAATTTTCATGTCGTACACTTCGGCACCGATCTGCGCGGTGCCCACATGCGTCAGACACCCCCGATCTTTGAGACTGTTAAAATTATCCTGCAGCGACCGGAGCGTCTCGGGTGTCGCATTCTTGTACACCTGCGGCAGCGGCTCGATCATGCGCCGTACGGGGTCGGGCCCGCTGTACCCGAGCGCGAGAACGTTGAAGATCAGGAAAAGCGAGCCCAGGAAAAAGAGAAGGATCGTCCACGGATGAAGCCGCATGCGCAGCGTCCACTTTCCGCGCATGAAAAACTGCCAGCCGAGTGCCGTGGCAAACACGGCGAGACTGATGACGCCGTACCACAGAAACGGTCCGGCGCGGCTGAGGGTGAACGTGATGAACGGCAGGAGCGCATGCCACCCCTTGCAGAGCAGGCTGCCCGATGTGCACGCCTCCGCGATGATCGCGCGATCGGCGTCCGACACGAGCACCAACTGGTGCACCAGAACCCCGAGGTACGATAGGAGTCCGTACCCGCCCCAGACGAGGAGCAGCGCAAAGAGAGCAATTGATAAAAGACGCTTGAGTGTCGGTGACATCGGGAAGATTGTAGCAAAAGAACAACGGAAAAACGAGGTATACTCTTACTCTCATGCCCTTCGATATCTCCGCCATTCGCCGGCAATTCCCCATCCTCGCGCAAAAAATTGGGGAAAACCCGCTTGTCTACCTCGACAACGCCGCGACGGCCCAGAAGCCACTCGCGGTTCTGGAGGCAATGGATTCCTTCTACCGGACGTCGAACGCGAACGTCCATCGCGGGATGCACGC
>JACRIG010000038.1 GCA_016215715.1 Candidatus Peregrinibacteria bacterium
AATATTGAAGACTACGCAACTATCGTGCGTCGCCAGCATGCGCGCATTTTTTGGCAATCGCCCGAGGGCAGACTCCGGGAACTCGTCGGTCAGTCGTTCGTCGACACCGAGCGCATCGAGGATTTCCGTAATCTTGATCAGGTGACGATTATCTTCACAACACATTGCGAAGGCATGGATGAAAAACTCGATAAGGAACTTGGGCATTTACTGAGGCCCTTCCTCGATCGGGGATATAACGTGGGCATCGGGACAGGGGCTTCATCCGGAAACATGCGGGCGATCGGCCGGCATATCGCAGATAATTTTCCGAAGGTTCTTCTGATTGGTTCGGGGAACATTCTCCCGCGACAGGTGCCCGATTTCACGGCGCATGCCCTCACACTCTTCGGTGGACGTCACCGGCGTCATCGCCAGACGAATCTGTGCATGATCGGGGATCAATTTCTCGCTCTCAACGGCGGCCGCGGAACGACCGGGGAAATTGCCGAAGAGGCCGTCGATATGTCGACCGGCTTTACGCCTCCGACCTTTGTCGGACTAGCAGACCTTATGAATCTGGGCGGCGGAAAGGAGAAACATCAATATGAACATTTCATCCGCCACTTTGATCTGTCAGCCCGCGTGCCTTCGCGCGAACATCCACTGACAGCTCCGTGGGTGTCCGGTTTGTACCTGCCTGTAAAAGGATTGAAGCAATATGCCAGACAGGTGCTGAGTTTCACTGACGATCCGCTGAAATGGTGGCAGGAGCGTGGTATTCCTGACGATTACGTGAAGCCCGCTCTCTATTCCCATGCCATCCATTGCCAGTTGACCGGACGCAAACCCGCCCGCTATTACGGTCCTGCATTTGCGCACTTTGGTATTGATCCTCAGACGGTGGACCTCCACTAATGCTGCTCTTGCCATTAGCCTCAGAATGAGTAAAATGCGTGGCGGGCCTCTCCTCCCGATTGCCCAGTTTCCGTAATGGTTTCACCCAGGAAAATACCGGCAGGGAAAGGTACGGAAAAGAACAGCGGCGCACGATTTATCGTAGTGACAGGCGGAGTCTGCAGTTCATTGGGGAAGGGGATCGCAACCGCGTCGATCGGGGCGATTATGAAAGCGTGCGGATTGAAAGTGTTTGTGCAGAAGCTCGATCCCTATTTGAACGTCGATCCCGGAACGATGAGTCCTTTCCAACACGGCGAAGTCTTCGTCACGGATGACGGAGCGGAGACGGATCTTGATCTTGGCCACTACGAGCGCTTTATCGATACACCGATGAGCAGGCTTTCAACGGTGACGACGGGTCAGATTTATCAGTCGGTCATCGGCAAAGAGCGTCACGGGGATTACCTCGGGAAAACGATTCAGGTCGTGCCGCATATCACAAATGCAATCAAGGAAAGAATGCATGAGGCTGCCGAAAAATCGGGAGCCGACATTATGATGATCGAAATCGGCGGAACGGTGGGGGACATCGAGGGAGAGCCGTATCTGGAAGCGGTCCGTCAGATGCGCGCGGAGCTCGGCGAGTCGCGTGTCTTTCATGTGCATCTCACGCTGCTTCCGTACCTCGGAGCGAGCAAGGAACTCAAGACCAAGCCGACGCAATTAAGTGTGAGAGAATTGCGGAGAATCGGTCTCCAGCCGGATATGATCCTCGCGCGTGCGGATGCACATATTCCCGAGGAGTTGCTCGATAAAATCAGTCACTTTTGCGGTGTCGCGCGTGAGGCAGTCATTCCGAATGAAACCGCAGCGTCGATCTACGACGTGCCGCTCATTCTCCACGAGTACAACGTTGCGGGCATTATCGGGAAGCGCCTCGGACTTCATCTGAAGCCGGACATGAAGGACTGGATAGACGGCGCGAAGCGCCATGAGTCTGCGAAGAAGCATGTGAAGATTGCACTCGTCGGGAAGTACACACACCTCGAAGATGCCTATTTGAGCGTCATAGAAGCCATAAAGTCTGCTGCCGTTTTTAACGGAGCGAAAGCGGAACTCGTGTGGGTGGACAGTGAAAAACTGGAGAAGAAAGACGAGAAGACATGGGATCTGCTTTGTTCGGTCGACGGCATTCTCGTTCCGGGAGGCTTCGGCACACGCGGGATCGAAGGGAAAATCGCCGCCGCGCGCTACGCCCGTGAAAAGAAAGTGCCGTATTTGGGTCTCTGTCTTGGAGCACAATTAATGACGATCGAATTCGCAAGAAGTGTGACGGGCGATCAAAAACTGACGAGTGAAGAATTCGACGAAGCGGGAAAACTTTCCCGTGATCAGTACGTCGTGCACTTCCTCCCCGGACAGCATAAAGAGAGCAGTAAGGGCGGAACGCTGCGTCTGGGTGCGTATATTTGTAAGCTGGGAAAAGGAACGAAAGCGCGTGCTCTGTACGGCAAAGACGAAATCAGTGAGCGTCATCGTCATCGCTACGAGTTCAACAATGCGTTCAGGTCACTGCTCGAAAAAAATGGACTGCTGTTCTCCGGTATCTGGGCGAAGTCGGGACTCGCGGAGATCGTCGAACTCAAAGATCATCCCTTCATGATGGGAAGTCAGTTCCATCCGGAATTCCTGAGCAGACCGCACCGACCGCATCCGTTGTTTGCGGGGTTTTTGAAGGCGGCGGTGGAGGGGAAGTAAAATAATCTCTTCCTTATCGTCCTCCTCCGAATGGGAGAACCCTTCGATGTGACTCAGGACAGGGGTTGGGATGAGGGGAGTGGGCATCGGAGGGGCGTTTGTCTTAATGCAGCATTTTATCGTACTTGCCACATCAAAAGAGCCGCGGCCCCTCTCCCTAACCCTCTCCCCCAGGGAGAGGGAATACGAAGCGGGGAGAAGGAGGACGGAGGCGGGGAGAGGGAAACGATAAGGAATTTTCTCTTTACATTTCCCTCCCCCGAAGGACAATGGTGTAAAGAAGTTTCCGATCTTTCACTTTACGCTGACGGAGGCAGCATGTTTGTGTCAGAGGCCACTGCGGCCACACGTTAACCAATTGTTCTTCGGTCTGTGTTTGAGAATGTGGTTCGCGTTTCACCTTTTTCCATCGCTTTCAGCGGCGGAATCAACCAAGGAGCACTACCATGCGTAAATTCTGGTCAACCAACACACCGAACCAGGGCGCCACCGGCTGACGTGAAGAAGGAAGCTCCACGCATCGCGAGGACCTAACTCTATGATGCAAGGAGCGGCAACTGCTTTACCGCCAGCGAGGAGAGACTTATATCTCCTCGCTGGCAACCTTGTAATCCCCCCGCGGGCCGCCCTTCGACAAGCTCAGGGTGACATTCCTAGTTTAGGTATTCTTTTGGGTGTCATGGTGAGCTTGTCGAACCACGCCCCTCGTCGCCGCTCGGGGTGACAACGTTTATTTCTTCTCAAAATCTTTTTTCTTCCCCAACTCATCCCTGTGATACTTCCCGAACTCCCCCAGCGTCGCCGCCACTTCTCCTGTAATGACCGGTCCCTCAACACACATTCTGATTCCTGACGGATCCATCACACAATTTCCACAGAGTCCGAAGCCGCATTTCATGTAGCGTTCCATCGAGAGCTGACAGGGGACTCCTGCTGCTGCAGAAATTTCCATGACACGCTTGAGCATCATTTCCGGTCCGCAGGAAAAGACCTGATCCACCGGTGCACATTTTCCTTTTTTCGCATCGTGGCTGTCGAGCGGACACTGCGCGAGGAGTTTTTCGAGGATTTCGGTGTTGAAACCTTTGTATCCGGCGGATCCGTCATTTGTGGCTACATGGAGCGCAACGTGCGGCAGGGATTCCAGTTCTTCCAGATAGAGCAAATGCTCTTTGCCGCGTGCACCGACGATGACTTCAATGGTGCAGCCGTGGCCGACACTTTCCTTTGCGAGGAAGTACATCGGTGCGGCTCCGTAGCCGCCGGCGACGAGAACGATGTGCTGTCCCGATTTCCAGTCGTAGTGTGTACCGAAGGGACCGCGTAGTCCGACGAGGTCGCCGACGCCCCGTCGCGCCAGTTCCTCCGACATGTCTCCCACTGCGAAGAACGTGATCTTGGTTTCAGCGCCATCGTCGTACGCGACACTCATTGGGTTTTCGTCGACCCCCGGCAGCCACACCATCACAAATTGCCCCGGTTTTGCGCCCAGCGATCCATCGAACGTGTACGTGCGGACCATTTCCGTTTCCTGCTTAATCGCTTTGATGCGATAGGTTCTGGGCAGCTGTGATTGAAGGGAAATAGACGACATAGAAGTGAAAGTAAATCAGGAAGCATGTTTCAGAAGTTCTTTGTGCATACCGCCGACCATATCTTTAATGTCCCACACTCCTTCGTTCGTGCACCAGAGCTGCATTTCGTCGCAGACTTTACTGAAGACATCAAGTCCGCGGCTTCCGACTGCCGTGCCGATGCCGATGAGACTGGCACCCGCGAGCATCAGTTCCAGTGCATCCTCGCCGGTGTACACGCCGCCCGTTCCGATGATCGGAACTTTGCCGCCGGTTGCTTCGTAAATTTCTGCAATGCAACGGACTGCAATCGGTTTGATACCGGGGCCGGAGACGCCGCCCTTCTTTGCCGCGAGGATCGGCGTGCGGCTCTTGAGATCAATCGCCATGCCGGGGCCGACGGTGTTGATCGCGGTGAGGCCATCCGCACCTCCTTCTACGCAAGCCTTCGCGATATCACCAATCTTGCTTACATTCGGCGTCAGCTTGGCAAAAACAGGGATCTTCCCCGCTTCTTTTTTCACTGCTTTCACGATCGTCGTCGCTTCCTCGGGGTCTTCTGCAAAGAGTTTCCCGCGGAGCTTCCAGAAGGTCGGCGTGGAAAGATTCACTTCGATAAAATCCGGTTTGAGCGGGGCAATCTTTGCCGTGATCTCGGCAAATTCTTCCGGCTTCAACCCGATGACGTTGGCAATCAGCGGCACAGGTTTCTTTTTCATGTACGCGCCGATCTCCTCCCGCGCTTTTTCCGGTCCGGCATCCGGCACCCCGACCGCATTGAGCGTCCAGTGCTCCGT
>JACRIG010000039.1 GCA_016215715.1 Candidatus Peregrinibacteria bacterium
CAGCGACGAGTGCCTGTTTGCTATTGGGAGCGACACAGGAGGCTCCACGCGCCAGCCGGCAAGCTTCTGTTCCGTGACGGGCCTGCGGCCCACCTACGGCCGTACAAGCAGATTCGGCGTGATGAGTATGGCCAGCTCGCTCGACACCATCGGGCCACTAACCAGGAACACCGAGGATATGGCAATCGTACTGCAGGCAATCGCGGGAAAAGATCCGCTCGACGGAACGACGGGCGACGTGCCGGTTCCTGATTACACGTCGCTTCTGAAAGAATCACCAAAGGGACTACGGGTCGGCGTACCGAAGGAATATTTTATCGATGGAATGGATCCGGAAGTTGAGAAGTCTGTGAGAGAGGCTGTCGATGTGCTGAAAAATCTCGGCGCAAAAATTGTCGATATTTCTCTCCCCCACACGAAGTACGCCATCGCGACGTACTACGTTCTGTGTCCGTGCGAAGTGAGCAGCAACATGGCGAGATATGACGGCATTCGCTACGGTCATGGTTCGACGGGCTCACCACAGGCTGATGAAAGCCTTATCGCGTACTACGAGCACATCCGCAGTGAGGGCTTCGGTCCCGAAGTGAAGCGCCGGATCATGATCGGCACCTACGCACTTTCTGCGGGCTACTACGATGCGTACTACAGGCAGGCGCAGAAAATGCGCACGCTCATCTGCCGCGACTTCACGGAGGCCTTCACAAAGGTCGACGTCATCGTGTCCCCCGTTGCCCCCACTCCCGCATTCCCCGTCGGCGCGCACAATAGCGACCCCGTCACGATGTATCTGGAAGACGCCTTCACCATCGGAGCCGTCATGGCGGGTATTCCTGCGATGTCGATCCCATGTGGTTTTGCCGGAGCAAAACCATCCCGCGAAGCTCCCACAGGAGCGAAGTGGGATGGCCCCCTTCCAATCGGCCTCCAGCTGATGGCACCGCAATGGCAGGAAGGCTTGATGCTGCAGGCGGCGTATGCGTTTGAGCAGGCGACGGAGTGGCATACGAAAAAGCCGACGTTGTAAGGGGACAGAGGGAACAGAAGGGACAGAGGAGATGAAATATTTTATGAATTCGCTTTCTGTCTCTTCTGTCCCATCTGTCTCTTCTGCCCCTTTTTTGCTAAGAATTAATTTTATTTGCATCTCAACTTTGTTTCCCTATTATCCTCCGGCATGTCCCCCACCCAACTCCGCCGGATTTACGCATTCTCCGATACGTACGGTCGCAGCAAAAATCCGTTTTTGCAGGACGACGCCGATTCACTCATCTCCACGGATTTCCGCTCATTCCCGCTGCAGACGGTCCGCCGCGAGTTCGACATCTACGGACGTGAGAACATGACCGCACACATCCTGCGTCTCATTTTCCAGCTCCATCAGGAAATTGCCGAGTCGGAATACATGCCGGAGGAAATCCACGGTGCATTCATGCAGACGATGACCGGCATCTTCATCAACTCAGCCCCGCGCGTGGGCAAGCAGAACGGTGATCCCTTCTACGTCGCAACGGTGAAAGACAAGAACATCCGCATCGTCACCACGTCGCCCGAGGGCCTTTCCAGCGTGAAGGAAGAGATCGGATCCATCGCACATCTCCCCAACGAATCGAACAAAATCTACGGCACAACCGAACAGTTCCGCTCCAGCTACACCGCGTTCCTCCTCCACCCCGATCACAATCTGCCGCTCATTGAGGATTCGCTCAGCATTATTCCCGACTTTCCGGAGGACAGCTGGGAGCTCTCGTACGTCGATCGCTTCGGCAACATCATGACCTTCACGAAGAACCCGGAGAAAGTGTGGCAGGATGTTCTGAAGAAAGGCAGTAACGGCGAGAAGCCCGTCACGCTCCTCATCGGCCACACGAGTCAGGAGGTCCATCTGGGTATCTCCCTCAAGGACTCCGAGCCCGGCAGCCTCGTCCTCTACCCCAACGGCGACCTCGAAATTCTCCGTAAATGGGAAGCGGGTGACGACAGCATCGCGCGGCTCAGAAAATCAGCGTACTTCCAGTTTGCGAAGCCGGAGGTGGGCGCCCGCGTGCGCGTCCTTTAAATTTGTCATCCCGAGCGGCGACGAGGGGGCCTCTTTAAGCTTGCATTAGGGCTTTTTGATGTATTGCTAATTTAATATAAATGTTTTATAATACATATAGAAACAAATACATGAGCATGCACGACACCGACCACAGGGCGACCATCGAATCCCGCACGAAGCACGAATTGCTCGTGGCTCTTACGCTCTGGTTCATGGTGGCGGGTCTCTGCGTGCTGGTCGCGCATTCCTTGGCAGCCAGCGTGATGTAAGTGTTTGTGGAGCACCGGATCCCCTGCTAAGGTATGCGCCTGCTTCTGCTAGAATGCAGAGGCTGTTCTTTCCTGTCTTCGTGGGTCCGTAGCTCAGCGGTTTAGAGCGCCCGCCTGTCACGCGGGAGGTCGCGGGTTCAAATCCCGTCGGGCCCGCCATTAAATCTTAAGTATCACATTTATGAAAGAAGATATTATTTCAAAATTGGCCGACATTCTTTCGCAGAAAATTTTATCTGAGACAGAAACTTTATACAGCCTAGTGCAGATGAGAAAACTCTTAGAACGCTTGGCAACGAAGCGGGAAAGTGAGAAAAAATTTCCCACCCTTCTTTTTTATTGCAATTGGGCAGTCCACGCAAAATTAGAAAGAAATTCTGCCAAAAAAGTACTTCAGTACCTTGGTGCCAATTGGCGGTCAGAAGAGTCTAAGAATTTTATTGGCTTTGGCAGTTTCAGAGAAGAACTACGTACATTCTTGAAAGATTTCAATCTGCCTACTTACGTTGTATCAAATGGGGACTGCTGGTTTGAATTTAGACATAATCTGATCCAGATCTTAATTGACACGCCCTTAGAAAACCCTTTTGTAAGAGAAAATAATCAGATTGTGAAATTTTCACTAAAAAAAGGATACACCGATTATTTACTTTCATATCGAGCAGAATTCGTAAATGGTGAGAAGGAAGAATGGAATATTTTGCTGGCCGATTTTGGGCCTAAAAGAGAGACAATTTTACATGAAGAAAGAGTCCATTTCTTCAAAAGATTTGCTGATAAAATCAGGTATCGCCAGCTAGTTGCACAACGAAAGAATGAAACTGGTTCTGATTCTTCAGAAAATGTTGGAAATAACTAAAAGAGGGAACCTTTCAGTCCCCTCTCGTCTTATGTGCCGTGGATTTTTGCTTACCGGTTCAGAGCATCCCAATGCGCGGAGGGACGGTTGGTGACGTCTGCTTTCAGGCGGTAGATCATCTCAGCGAGTTCTGCGCGGGTAATAGGCTGGTTGAGCCTGTGGATCGTCGGAGGGATGGCGTTGGCCTCCGAGAGGGCCATGACGTAGACGGCGTACCAGCGCTGGTCACGGGGGTTCTCCTGCGGCTGTGAGATGCGGATGACGCGGCTGACGATCTTGGCGGCCTCCACGAAGGTCACAGGGCGGGTAGGGCGGAAGTAGCCATCCGGATAACCGTGGATCAGGTCGTTCATCTTTGCGTTGCAGATATCGACTGCCAGAGGGTCATCCATCGGCACATCGGTGAAGAGGACGGAGCCGGTTCCCATGCCATTGGTGCAGCTGTTGTCGCGCGTCGAAAGTAAAAACTCATTGGTCATCAGCTGGACGACCTCATTTCTACGCAGGCGATTCGTCGGATAGAACTTACCGCTCGTATAATCCCCTTTCAGGATCTTATGCGTCCGCAAATACTCGATGGCATCGTATGATGGATGAGACGCCGGCACATCCGTGAAAGGTTTATCCGCGAAGGTCGTGATCGCGCTGGCGAAGGCCATTTCGGCGGTCATCCAGAGGAGCACGACGCATACGGAAAGCGCGACGGCGATGAAGGAACGGGTGAGAGTCATACGGGGATGGGGAATGGATGCTCCTGTAACGATGGAAAAAGTTTTCTATGACAAAGCTGTGTGAATCAGAGCTTGACACTTTTTATTTTTTTACGGTTCAAAGTTTACCCGTGGAGGCCTCCGGAGGGCTTCATGAAGCCTCCACAATTTTTTCTTTTGTCATCCGAAGATAATTCACGGAGGCCACCA
>JACRIG010000040.1 GCA_016215715.1 Candidatus Peregrinibacteria bacterium
AACCATGTGCTTCATTGAGCTGCATTTCGCGTAAACTATCCTCTTTCTGAACTTCGGCGTTCTGATGAATACTGCCATCCACCTCAATAGCTAGATTTAAATCCGGACAATAAAAATCAAGAATGCGACCACCGAGCGGATATTGCCTCCGAAATCTGACGCCGAACTGATCATGTCTGAGAGTATTCCAGAGTACTTTCTCGGCATCCGTCTGATTGCGCCGTAAGATGCGGGCAAAAAACAAAAGATTGCCTGGTGTCGGCGGCTTCCGCAAAGGTTCAATATCAGTTTCGTCGTCTCCCCTTCCTCCTCCGGAGGAAGGGGCCGGGGGATGGAGGCCGTCGTCGTGCTCCCCTTCCTCCCCCGGAGGAAGGGGCTGGGGGATGGAGGAAATAGCCGAACTGGGAGTTAATCGCTTCATGCCACCATTCCAACTCACTTCATCAACAAAAGAATCCCCTTCACCATCACATACTTTCTTCCCCTCCGACTTTTCCGCATACCACAGCATTGTCATACCGTTCTGTCACCATCCAGAACGGTCACGACACAATTTAAGCCTAAGACAATAGTGGTTTTTCGCTTCGAGTAGGGATGATCTCTTTGGGAAGCCATCCTTTTGGCCTCGCATTGGGCTGAGTCAGCCGCTAGACTATTTATGAACCTCGTCATTTCGACCTCGTTCTGGCCTTTCCATGCATTCCATTTCCCTCTCCCTCTGGCTTCTCCCTGGCATCGCTTTTGCTATGTGCATCCTACGATTCAAACCACTGAGCAAGCTTCGGGGTGTTCCCCTCCCCTCCCATGTCACTCTATTTGCTGATAGGACTCATTCTCGGTGCCGCTGCGGGACTCGCGGTCGGCCGGTCGATCTTTGCTAAAGGCAAAGGCATCAGCCGCGGACTCCAGACGGAAATCGACAAATACCAGCGCGAACTGGATGAATTAAAGGTGAAACTGTCGGAAGCGAAGAGCGAGATCAAAACCGCCGAGATCGAGGCGAAGGCGACGTCGAAGGAAATCCTGAGCGATGCGCGGATCAAAGCAAACGAACTGCAGACGCAGGTCGAGAAAGACGCGGCGCGCGTCGAGGAGAAGGAGAAGCTGCTCGATCAGAAAGTGAAAGAAGTCGAACGGCAGAATGAAGTGCTCAAGCGCGAGGAAACCGAAGTGACCGCACTGAAGGCGGAGCTGAAGGATGCCCAGACGCAGCACCGCACGGCGCTCGAGAAAGTTGCGAAGCTGACAACGGAAGAAGCGAAAACAGAATTGAGCAGTGAACTGGAGAAGGAATTCAGCGGATATTTTGCGGGGCAGGTGAAACTGATCCGCGAGAAGATGGAGGAAGAGGTCGAGGAAAAAGCGAAGGACCTGATGGCACAGGCCATGCAGCGCTACGCATCCGAAGTGGCAACGGAATCCACGGCGACCGTTGTGCAGCTGCCGACTGACGACGTGAAAGGAAAAATCATCGGAAAGGAAGGACGCAATATCAATGCATTTGAAATGGCCACCGGCGTCGACGTCATCATCGATGACACACCGGGGGTGATTGTGCTTTCCGGTTACGATCTTGCCCGCCGCTACGTCGCAAAACTATCGATGGAGAAGCTGATTCAGGACGGTCGCATCCAGCCGGCACGCATCGAGGAGATTGTCGGAAAGATGAAGGAGCAGGTGGGAAAAATGATGCTCGAATTCGGCAAGCGCGCGACCGAGGAACTCGGCATCGTCGGCTATCCGCAGGACCTTTTGAAGATCATCGGACGCCTTCGTTTCCGCACCAGTTACGGACAAAACGTCCTTAAACACTCCGTCGAAATGGCAGGCATGGGACGCATCCTCGCAGAGGAAATCGGCGCGGACCCGAGCATCGTCACCGAAGGATGTCTCCTGCACGACATCGGCAAAGCACTCGATCATGAGGTCGCAGGTACGCACGTCGAGATCGGCGTCGAGATCTGCAAACGCTACAAGATCCGTCCGGAGGTGATCCACTGCGTCGCCGCGCACCACGAGGATATTCCGATGGCAACGCCCGAAGCCTTCGTCGTCGCCGCTGCGGACGCCATTTCGGGAGCGCGCCCGGGCGCGAGAAGGGAATCAGTGCAGGACTACTTCAAGCGGCTCAAGGATCTGGAAGAAGTTGCGAAGAGTTTCGAGGGCGTCCACCGCGCATTCGCTATCTCCGCCGGCCGCGAAGTCCGCGTGTTCGTCGATACGTCACGCATCGATGATCTGGCTCAGCAGAAGCTGGCGAAGGACATCGCGAAAAAGATTGAGAATGAGCTGACGTATCCGGGGGTCATTAAGGTGAACGTGATTCGGGATCGGCGTGTCGAAGAAATGGCAAAATAAAAAAACCCTGTAGAGACGTGCGATGCGCACGTCTCTCCCGCAGCGACGATTCCGGAATCGTCGCTGCGGGGT
>JACRIG010000042.1 GCA_016215715.1 Candidatus Peregrinibacteria bacterium
GGAGCTGATAACGCGGGAAGATGTGGAGCAGGCCGTACGATTCGCTTCGCAAAAAAATATTCCGCTGATTCTGCTCGGCGGAGGGTCGAACACGATTTTTGCGGATGGAGTGATTGAGGCGCTTGTGGTGCGGATCAAGGCGGAGCAGATGGATATGAGTGGTAATCGTGTCACGGTGCAGTCCGGAAAAATCCTCGCGAGTATGATCAACGAACTCGGAGAACAGGGGCTGGATCTTTCCGCACTCACCGGCATTCCCGGCTCGGTCGGCGGTGCAATTTTCGGGAACGCGGGGCAGGGGCCTAAGGGCGTGTGGATTGATTCGTTTGTCGTGAATGTGACGGCTTTTATTGGTGGAGAATGGAAAACATTCACGAAAGAAGAGTGTAAATTTAGATATCGAGAAAGTATTTTTAAAAATTGGGCATATTCCGCGACCCCTCTCCCTAACCCTCTCCCTCGGGGAGAGGGAATACCGATTATCTGGGAAGCTACACTGGAAATTCCATCCGGCGACCCCGCCGCAATTCATGACAATGTCGAGGCGCTCCTGAAAAAAAGATTTGAGACGCAGCCGCACCTGAAGACTGCGGGCTCCTGCTTCAAGGCGGTCGGGGAAACGCCGGCGTGGCAACTGATCGACAAAGCAGGATTGCGGGGGCTGAAAATCGGCGGCGTGGAAATTTCGGCGAAGCATGCGAACTTCCTGATGAAAAGTGAAGATACCGGAAAATTTAGCGACGCGAAGGCGATCGTCGAAAAAGTCCGTGAAACGATTCCGGAAGGATTGGAGGTGGAGATGAGGTTTATTCAGGAGGATGGAACAACTGCCTTCTAAAAAGTTCGTGGAGGGGCTCCGCCGGCTCGGGGGGGGTCGGTCAGCGGGAATGCACAGCCGGCGGCGAACTTTTCGGAGTTTATCCTGAGCGGACCCCTGCATTGTCGTCCCTCGTCTCCGCATCGGGATGACAACGCAGGGGCCGACGACGAAGGGTTACTTTCTTTTCTTTGGTCGAGAAAAGAAAGTAAGGGCCGGAGGCGTCTTTTACTTGGCCCGCAGCCACGGAGGGCTGCTGCTGAATTGTGCATGGAGAATTTGTTTCCATTAGAAATCTCCTGTAGTCTCACATTCCTCCCCCTATGTTCTCCCTCAACCGCATTCAACTCATCGGCTACCAGACGCAACCGATCTCCGTCCGTCAGACCCCCGGCGGGACGAGCGTGACGGACTTAAATATCGTCGTACCGGCCCTCATTAAAACCGAGAGCGGTGAAACAATTGCGAGCCGGAGCTTCCACACGGTCACCGCGTGGGGCGGGATGGCAGAGGTGGCGGCGCAGTTTTTGAAGCCGGGCGGACAGGTCTTCATCGCCGGACGGCTTCAGACCGACAGCTGGGAGGATGAGAAGACGAAGGAGAAACGCAGTAAAACGAAAATCATTGCGTCGGAATTAATTCTCCTCGATCCGAAAGCGGGACAGATGGAAGTTCCGGCCAGCGCGGGGAAAGTTCTCGGATGCTGCAACCGCGCGGATGTCATCGGCAACGTGACACGCGATCCCGAAATACGCACGACGACGAACGGCACGCATGTACTCACATTGGGCGTTGCAACGAATGAGCGCTGGAAGGACAAAACGAGCGGCGAAATGAAGGAGAAATCGGAGTTCCACAGTGTCGTCGTCTGGGGCGATCTGGCGCAGGAAGTGAATGCCGCAATTAAAAAAGGCAACCGCGTGTTCGTGACGGGGAGAGTCCAGACGCGCAGCTGGGAAACGCAGGCAGGGGCGAAACGCTATACGACGGAAATTGTTGCCGACGGTGTTTCGCTGCTCGGTGTAAAAAATGCCGTCGCAGAGGAATCGATCCGCTCTGATAGCAACGCCGGAGCTGCGCGTGAAGAATCATCCGCATCGCGCGGGCAGAAAGAGTCCGAACCTGCAATGGCGGGAATTCCGGATATCAGTTATGCTTCAGAAATTAAAGTAGAGGATTTGCCGTTCTGATTATTGTTACGGGTTAAAGGTTACGAGTTATGGGATGATTTTTCTCGTAACGCGTAACCCGTAACTCATAACACGTAACCGCAATGTTCTACAAACCAGAAACCCATCTTGTCTACGCCACTCCCCCCACCGCAACTGCCCGCTGAAATACAATACCCACCGTATGTCTTTTCCGCGTCGCTGCAGCATCGCGCTCTCTCTGGGACTGATGCTCGGCAGCGGAACGGTGTTCGCACGTGAGCCGTTCACCATTGATTACACAGAGAGCCTCACGAATATTTTTCATACGATCTACGGCACGACGGACAACCCCGCCCCCGCTGTGCAGAAGTATCTTGCGGACACGATGTGCGGGGGTTTCAATAAAAATCTCCGCATCGGAGCGCAGGCGGGCGCGCCGGGGCTCGTCGCACGGGTTACGGGACTCCCCGGCAGAAATTATGAACCGCTCGGCGCTATCAGCACGGGAGTGGCGAAACCCGTGATGACGGGCGGTACGGAAAACGACGGCTTCCTCTATCCGGATAACGCGATCGGCAAAACCACGGTCTGCCGGCCGGAGCATGCCGACACGAACCCGGAGGGCCGGCCGGCGATCCGGAAAACGGTGTGGGACGATGAAGCAGAAGCCCGCATAGAAAAATGGTTTCCGTATCCTTATTTTGAAGATCCGCCGTGCCTGTGGGAAGCGGACGGCAACCTTCCTCATTTTGCAAAGGAAACCGATCCGCCGCATAGCGAAGAGAAATGCGCAGCATTCTGCGGCTGGGTGAATACGTTCACCTATCAGGACTGTCCTGATGCACAGCTTGAAAATGTACAGGTGCAGGAAATCGATCCCGCGACCGGAAAACCGGTGACAGTGACGCGCAGACGATGCAAAGCCAAC
>JACRIG010000043.1 GCA_016215715.1 Candidatus Peregrinibacteria bacterium
ACTCGAACATGTCACCGACGGCGTCCTTGATAATCTGCACCTGCACGCCGCGGTCCGCCGCATCGAGCACGACTGATGCCATGCGCCGGCCGGTCGCATCATCGATCCACATGAACATCTGGATCACGATGGTGTGGCGCGCCCTGCGCAGAAGCTTCTCGATGCGCCGGAAGGACTTTTCCCCGTCCACCCACAAACGCACCTCCGGAACGCGCGTCAGTCTGGCCATCTGCCCGGATGAGTGGAGCATCACCATCGCGCGCGCGCGGTAGTAGAGACGCAGTCCCATCACGCGCCGCTGCCCCCGCCGCCCGAAGAGGTAGTGCAGCACACCGCGGAGAAATGTCCGGATGTCGTAGTACCGGAGGAGAAAAAGAAGGGAACGCACGGAGAAATGATACCGGAAAAAGCCGGTAAATTGGGAAGGGGCAGAAGGGACAGATGGTACAGACGTACAACAAAAAATCACCTTTGTCTCCTCTGTCCCCTGTGTTCCGTCTGTGCCCTCTTTCTGCTATACTGCTACGATAGTCCTATGTTCTCCGTGCTGATGTATCTCCTCACCCTCGGCGTCCTCGCCGCGACCGTCTGGGCCGCGCTCTGGGTCATGCGCCGGCTTGCCGATCACCGGCGTGAGGAGGAGCTCGTTTTCCTCCAGCTCCTGGTCCCGAAGAAAGAGAGTAAGGAAGACAAAGAGGTAGAATCGGAACAATTTTCGACAGGCAAGGATTTCAAGGAAGTGCTCGGCGTCATGGATCACCTCTTCCAGTCGCTCCACAGCCTCTACGACATACGGTGGAGGCGTTACTGGCGCGGGCAGGAATTCTTTTCCCTCGAGTACGCGGCGCTTGCCGGAGAAATCCTCTTCTTCGTCGTCTGTCCGCGGCGCATCGCAAACCTCATCGAAAAACAGATTACATCCTTCTACCCCGACACGATCATCGACGAAGTGGAGGACTACAATATCTTCACGAAGGAATCCGTCGTCGCGGCCCGCTCGCTGCTTGCGACCAGACACTTCACCTCCGTCTTCAGAACGTACGATCACCTCCAGAGCGACCCGCTCAATACCATCACGAACGCCTTCAGTAAGCTGAAAAGTGACGAAGGAGCCGCCATCCAGTTCGTCATCCGTCCGGCGAGGCAGGGCTGGCAGAAGAAACTCCAGAAGGAAGCGACGGAGCTGCTGAACCCGAAGAACAGGGGTGCGTCTCTTTTTAATCCGCTCACCTGGCTCAGTGCGCTCTTTTCGATGTTCACGAATGCCGAGCAGACGGTGAATCTGAACGATGATCATGGGAAAGGCGAACGCGTATCACAGATGAGCGAGGAGTACAGCAAGACCGTCGATGAAAAAGCGAATAATCCCGGCTTCGAGTGCGTCATCCGCGCCGTCGCTTCGGGAGGGAATGCGGAGCGCGCAAAGAATATCCTCGAATCGGTCGTCGCCAGCTTCGCGCAGTTTAACTCCGTCCGCGGCAACAGCTTCTGGAAGGGAAAATGGGCGGGGAGATCTAAGGTGACGAAACAATTCATCCGCCGCTGCCCGCATCCGGCTCTCATCGAACGCCTCGAGGCGCCGCACATGCTGCTCGGGACCACGGAACTGACGAGCATGTTCCACCTGCCGCATGTGAAGTACAACAAAGTGGAGAATATAAAATGGCAGAACTTCAAAATCGCGCCTGCGCCCAAAAGTGTTCCGGCGGAAGGCCTCTTCCTCGGCAATAACACGTACCGTGCAGAACGGCGTAAGATCCATATCGATATCGAGGACCGCTTCCGCCACTTCTACATCATCGGACAGACGGGAACCGGCAAATCGTCCGCGCTCGAGATCATGGCGCGGCAGGATTTCCACAGCGGCAAAGGGGTCTGCATTGTCGACCCGCACGGCTCGCTGATCGAGGGGCTTCTGCCCTACATTCCGCGCGAACGCGCCGACGACGTCATCTACTTTAATCCGGCCGACATGGACCGGCCGATGGGCCTGAATCTGCTGGAAGGCAAGACCCCCGAGGAGCGCGACCTCATCGCGCTCGACGCGATGAACATGATGATCAAAATGTTCGGCGAGGAGATCTTCGGTCCGCGCATTCAGGACTACTTCCGCAACGGCTGCCTGACCCTCATGGAAGACGAGGAGGAGGGCGGCGCCATCACCGATCTCGTCCGTCTCTTCACCGACGACGACTGGCAGCGCTACAAAGTCGCGAAGGTGCGTAACCCCATCGTCCGCAGTTTCTGGGAGAACCAGATGGCGAAGACCGGGGCCCGCGAGAAGCAGGAAATGATCCCCTACTTCGCCGCGAAGTTCGGCCAGTTCTACACCAATACCCTCATCCGCAACATCGTCGGACAGACCAAGAGCAGCTTCGACGTCGCCGACTGCATGAACACGGGCAAAATCATTCTCATGAACCTGAGCAAGGGACTCGTCGGGGACATCAACTCGCAGCTGCTGGGAATGATCGTCGTGAATAAAATCCAGGTCGCCGCGATGCGCCGGCAGCGCATGAGCAAAGAGGAGCGCCGCGACTTCTTCCTCTACATCGACGAATTCCAGAACTTCGTAACGCCGAGCATCGAATCGATTCTGAGTGAAGCCCGAAAATATCGCCTGGGATTAATTCTTGCGCACCAGTATCTCGATCAGCTGGAGAAGGAAAGCAAACTCGCGGGTGCAGTGAGTCTCAAGGGCGCCATCTTCGGCAACGTCGGGACGATGCTCATTTACAAGATCGGTCCGCAGGACGCCGAAGTCTGCGCGAAGGAAATGGCGCCGGTCTTCTCTGAACAGGACCTCGTGAATCAGGATAAATTCAAGGCCGCGATGAAACTCTGCGTTGACGGACAGCCGAGCCGCCCATTCTCGATTGATGTGCCCCGCCCGTGGCTCGACAAAACCTATCCGAAAGATATGCAGGCCGCGGAAGCGTTCAAGCAACTCTCCCGCTTAAAATACGGCCGCCCGAAAGACTTCGTGAACCGCGAGATTCTCCGCCGCATCGGCATCAGCGGGGGCTTACCGACAGGTGGTCCGGCCGCTCCTGCTGCAACACCGCCTGCGCCGAAGTCGATACAGGGACCAACGTCTGCTTGAATCTTTGTAAGCTTCATCAAATTGAGCACTGGCACAATCCGGTAAAAGTATGCTATAATAACAGCTGACAAACTTCCCTAACTATCTATGAGAGAATCACCAGCCAATGAAAGAGTGGTTGATGACTTAGACGCTGCACTTAATGGCCTAGATATAGTAAGAGCGAAAACTTCAATACATGGTTGTGAGGTGCCGATTTCCATCCTGAGGACAGGCGGAAGCCACTGTGCTTTTTTCGTTACCGTTGGAAAGACTTTTAAATACAATGTATCTCCGGATGGAAAAGTCACTTCCATTGATTTGGATGAAAGACTTTTAGAAGATTGGATTCATGCCGCCGAGCGCAGCCCAAAAAAGGAGCCTGTTGATGATGGAGAATTTTTGGTAAGTATTCTTTCCAGGTTACACTAGAAATTTCCGCAGCCGCCCTTCAACGAGCTCAGTGTGACACGCTTGATTAGATTTATCATGTACTACTTCGCCGCCACCGCCTGTACCGGCCTCGCGTGGACGAGGTAGCGCTGTGAAATGGAATCCGGCGGCCAGCAGGTGTAGAGGATCAATTCTTCGGAGCCGCCGTTCTTGTAGGCGCTCAGATCTTTGGCGGGGACGGTCTCCTTGAAGCTGACTTCGTAGGTAATCTTTTTGCCGTCGTAATCGACGGTGACTTTATCGCCGACGGCGAGCTTATTGATCTGCCGGAAGATCTTCGTGAAGGAGGAGACGTCCCACGGGTAGCTGCTCGAGTGGCCGTAGATGAGAATCTTGCCGTTCGTGCCGGGGTAACTGAAGAGATGTCCGACTCCGTACTTCAGCGGGGCCAGAAGACCGGCGCTGGTGAAGGGGTCGGAGGGGTGGGTGACGTTGAGACCGTTGATACCGAGCGTCGGCATCGAGATGGAGAATGATTTCGGCCGCGGGGCGGCCGCACTCGTCACAACAGGCCGGGTGACACTGGTCGTGCGCGGCTGGGGAGAAGGAGCGCGGGACGGAGAGACCGTCGTAGGACTCACGGGCCGCAGCACTCTCGGGCCGGCGGCGATCTGCCCTGCGCGCACCGTCGGCTGCGGCGCGGGTGCGGGAGGAAGCGGCGGATCGACGAACGCGATGTTTTTCGGATCACCGATGCCGACGGCCTGCAGCATCGCATAGAAACCACCGCGGGCGACGGGAGATCCGATGCGCAATGGTGACGGGAGCGGGATGCCGTCGCTGAGTGCGGCCTGAAGCGGGACGCTATACCACGGCTGCGCCGTTCCCGTCGGCAGGAACAGCACAACAGGCGGGGCGCCGCCACGCTTGACGCGGGTGACAATCGCAGCTGCTTCTTCGGTTTTGAGCAGGTCATGAGGGCGGAACATGCGACCGCGGTTGCCGTCGATGTACCCGCGCTCGAAGGCGACCTCCAGATACGGCGCATACCAATCAGACTGATTGATGTCGACGAAAAGACGCAGCGGTGGCATGTGCGACTGATACCAAGTCACACGTGAGCGCAATACGGGATTGGCCGATACAATGACTGCAACAGCCTCGGCCCGCGTGATCTGCGGTGTCAGACGATCAACGGGGCTCTCTGCAAAAGCACGCGTGACGATTCCTACGAAGAGGAGAAGGCCGATTAACAGCAGTAAACGCCAGGAACGCATGGAAAGAGAATATAATACTTTTGATTACTTTTGTCAAATATATTCCCCCTGCCCAGAGAGCCTGTAAACAGTGTAGGATTGCTTATCCTCTCAATTATCCATGTCTCTTAAAATAGGTATTGTGGGCCTGCCAAACGTCGGCAAATCGACGCTCTTTAACGCGCTGACGCGGAGCAAGGGCGCGCAGGCGGCCAACTATCCCTTCTGCAC
>JACRIG010000041.1 GCA_016215715.1 Candidatus Peregrinibacteria bacterium
CGAAAGTGACGAAGAGTCCGAACTTCACGATGCCGCTGACGGCCCCTTCCTTCTCATCGCCGACTTTCAGGTGCTCGAGCGCTTTGGCACGCTCCTCCGACATCGCGTCGCGCTCGCTGACCACAATCTTTCCGGCTTCCTCATCCATCGTCACGATTTTTACGGTGAAGCTGTGACCGATGAATTTCTGGAGGCGGTTGATGATCTCACCTGCCTCGGCGTTATTCACACGGGGATAGTTGACCGGCGCCAGCTGACTGACCGGGAGGAAGGCGCGGATGCCGTCGATGTTCGCGATGAGGCCGCCTTTGTTGGCCTCCTGTGCAACGAACTTCATCGTCGCATCCTGTTCGATCAATTTGTGGAACTTGTCCCAGGCTTTGCGCTGGCTTGCCATGCGCAGACTCATGACGACGAGCCCTTCTTCGTTCTCCTCCTCCAGCACCATCGCCGCCGCGATTTCGCCGATGTTGAGATCCTTGAATGTGTTGAAGGAATCCCTCAGTTCCCGGCCGGAGATGATGCCGGTCGACACTCCCTCGAGGTCGAGCAGGAGCTTATTTTTGCCTTTGAACACAATGGTGCCCTCAACCAACTCCCCCGGTTTCGGCCGGAAGATCTTCGGGGACGATTTCATCAGCTCCGCCATCGCGGCTCCGTTTTTTGAGAAGTGTTTTCCGGACATAAAAAGATGGGGTGCGAGAGGAAAGAATAGAAGTTCTGCGGATTCCTACCCCCGCACGAGCGGTAGGGGACAGAGCAGGGCGATTCTACGGAATGGTACGGTAATGTCAAGAAAAGGGGACCAATGGGACCAAGGGAACCAATGGGACCAACGTAAAACGACCTTGGTCCCTTAGGTCCCTTTGGCAACTTTGGTCCCCTTACAACACCCCCTTCTCCGTCTTCAGCTGATCCATCTCCGCGTCACCCGGAATTTTCTGACGCTGGCTCGTTTTCGGGTTGTAGATCTGGTAGTAGAGGTCGATGAGGCCGCGGGTTGTCATGCGGTTTGCGTGGAGGCCGATACTGTTGAGGCCGGTCTGGACGAGTTCCACCCGCTCTTTCAGCTCACGCGCGCCCTGGGCGAATTCGCGGTTGCGGGCCGAGGCCTTGGTCATGGAATCTTCAGGATGGATCCAGTCGAAGAACTGCTCGATGAGGGTCTTTTTGCGGAGGCTCTTGTCGAGCGGCACCACGACGTAGAAGTGCTTCTGCATGATTTCGGCGACCTCGATGAGCCGCTGCATGAAGGAGACGTAGGACAGCGTCTGTGCCTTCAGGAGTTCGTTCTCATGCTTCTCGCCGATGGCGCGCATCTGCTCCAGATACGTATCGATGTTGGTCTTCGTCGAACGCACGACGATCTGGAGCGGGAAGCCGAGCGTGTTCATGAAGGCGCCGTAGCCGGCGATGATGCCCTGCTGTTCGGTCTCGCTCTTGAGGTTGAAGTTCAGCGCCTCGACCTCCAGCACCGCGCGGTAGCCGCCGTTTTTCAGGAGGACCGTGTCGCTGCGGATTTCGGCAATCGGCAGGAAGCGCTGGGTGGAAGCGCGGAAGTTCTTATCGCGCTTGCGGACGGTGCTTTTGGGTTTCTGTTCCATAGGAGGGCTAGGGCTGGGGCAAGGGCTGGGGAATTTAAGCAGGAGATATATCCCGGAAAAGTGAAACACTGGCTCGCGGTGCAGTACCATCTGCGGGTGCATCCTCCGTCAGAGGAGAAGCGGAGATGCGATCGCGGCGGACGGGGAGGGGAGGCGCGGACTTCGGACTTCGGACTTCGGACTCAGCCGCTTCCGTTGAAGTAAGTTCGTCACCGGAAGTTTCAGGCGCTGAAACATCGGATGCGGTCATCGGCGTCGTCGGAGCGTCGAGGACGCTGCTGAGCGCGTCGAGATGTTCGCTCTTGGGGGCGACCGGCTGGTCGCCTGGTTTCTGCACCGGAGCCGCGAATGTTTTGATGTTGATGCTGATACCGCGCCTCGGTGTCCAGGTACGAATGGTTGGTTTGTTCGCGCGTTCGAGGAGCAAAAAGACAATCCGCAGAAGACTTAGATCGTTGACCTTGATGAGTGCAAAGACGACCGAAAGCGCGCCGGGGATCCAGACGAGGATAGTGAGAGGAATGCCGACGTACCCGTAACTCTTCGAAATGCTGGCCCACATCGCGTAACTGAAACCGCAGCCGATGCAGACGATGATGATCTGCTTGAGCGTCAGAGGCCCGACAATGCGGTCCTCGATGTAGACGTTCTGCGGGATTTTGATGGGCTGGATGGGCATGGATTTTTAGGTTCGAGAAATCCTATTATTATAGCAGAAAAGGGGCATAGGCAGAAGGCCTGTCCTGACGGAATTTTGTTGCTGGTTGGCTCGTTTCTCGTTGCTCGAACGTTCGAGGAACCAGTCAAAGAGCCAACGAGCAACGACTTCAGGCCACCGTCGTCTCTTCCTGCTCTTTCTCTTTCGTTGCCTTCGCCGTTTTCTTGTCTCCGTGGAGGAGCTCGATGCCGTCTTTGCCCTTCTGCACAACGCGGATGGTGTCACCCTCGTGGAAGATGCCTTTCAGGATGTGCTCGGCGATTTCATCTTCGAGGCGTTCCTGAATGATGCGGCGGACGGGGCGGGCGCCGTACTCGGGGTCGAAGCCGAGTTCGGCGAGGACCGCGACCGCTTTCTGATCAACGTCGATGCTGTAGCCCTGTGACTTCAGACGCTTCTCGAGGGTTTCGAGGTTCATTTTCACGATCTTGCGGATGTGCACCTGATTGAGTGCGTTGAAGACGATGATGTGGTCGATGCGATTGAGGAATTCCGGACGGAGATTATCTTTCAATTCTTTGAGAACCTCCTCGCGCTTCTCTTCGTATTCATGTTCTTCGCGCTTCGCATCATCCTCCAGCTTGAAGCCGATTTTGGCTGCCTGCTGAGTCAATTTCGCGGCGCCGATGTTCGACGTCATGACGATGATGGTGTTCCTGAAGTCGACGACTTTGCCCTGTCCGTCGGTGAGGGTGCCGTCCTCGAGAATCTGGAGGAGGACGTTGAAGAATTCGGGGTGGGCCTTCTCCACTTCGTCGAAGAGAACGACGGAGTAGGGCTTTCTGCGGACTGCTTCTGTGAGTTGCCCTCCCTCCTCGTAGCCGACGTAGCCGGCGGTGGTGCCGATGAGGCGGGAGACGTTGTGACGCTCCATGAATTCCGACATGTCGATTTTGATGAGCGCGTCTTCGCGGTTGAAGACTTCGCGGGCAAGTGTCCGCACCAGCTCCGTTTTCCCGACTCCCGTGGGGCCGAGGAAGAGGAAGGAACCGATTGGACGCTTCGTATCGCCGATACCGACTCTGCTCCTGCGGATAGCGCGGGCGACCTTGCGGATGGCTTCGTCCTGACCGATGACCGATTGGCGGAGGATCTGCTCCATGCCTGCGAGGCGCTTCACTTCGGGCTTGAGCAGTTTGGTGACAGGAACGCCCGTCATCCGTGCGATGACGACGGCGATGTCATCTTCGTTGATGGAAACCGGAGTCCGGCGGTCACCGTCCTCGGCTTCCTTGCGCTTCTTGAGTTCCTCTTTCAGGTCCTGCTGTTCCTGTTTTAACCTCAGCGCCTGATGGTATTTCTGTTCCTTCACGGCCTCCTGCTGCTTGGCGGTGAGCTTCTCCAGTTTCTCTTCGATGGTTTTAATTTCGGGAGCGACCGCTGACTGCTGCAGACTCTTGCCCGCGGCCGCTTCGTCGAGCACGTCGATGGCTTTGTCGGGAAGGTAACGCTCGGTGATGTAGCGCTTCGAGAGGTTCACCGCCGCCGCGATGGCGTCGTCGGTGATCGCGATATGATGGAATTGTTCGAAGCTCGCTTTCACTCCTTTGAGAATGGCGATCGAGTCCTCGGTTGTGGGTTCGCCCACACTGATCGGCTGGAACCGGCGCTCGAGGGCGCGGTCTTTTTCCACCGTGCGGTATTCGTCGAGGGTCGTGGCACCGATGACCTGAATGCCGCTGCGGCTGAGGGCCGGCTTCAGGATATTCGCGGCGTCGAGAGAGCCTTCCGCGGATCCGGCACCCACGACCGTATGGATCTCATCGATGAAGAGGATGATCTGTTTTTCGCTCTGGCCTGCCTCTTTGATGATATCCTCGAAGCGCTGCTCGAACTCGCCGCGGTACTTGGTGCCGGCGACGACCGAGCCGAGGTTGAGTACGAGCACGCGCTTGTTTTTCAGACTGTCGGGGACTTTGCCGCTCGCAATCCGCTGCGCGAGTCCCTCGACGATCGCGGTCTTTCCCACGCCCGGCTCGCCGATGAGGACGGGGTTGTTTTTCGTCTTGCGGTTAAGGATGTGGATCATGCGTTCGATCTCTCCGTCGCGGCCGATGATCGGGTCGATCTTATTTTCCTTCGCTTTGCCGACGAGGTCGTCGGTGAAGTAGTCCAGAGCCGGCGTCTTGCTGTTCCCCTCCGCCCTGCGGCGCTTGAGTCCTTCGGGCTCGCCGGGAGCACCACCGGGCCCCTGAATACCAGCGATGGCACCCTGCAGACCCTGAAAGAACGACTCGAGCGACTGTTCCAGATTCCTGTTCTGCTGGCGGAACTGTGAGATCTGTCCGAACATTTCCTCGATGTGACCCTTCAGATCATCCGGATTCACCTGCATGTTTTCGAGGAGCAGTGTCGCTGCATTTTTCCCCGTCGAGACGAGTGCGTAGAGGAGGTGCTCGGTACCGACGTTCGCGTGACGGAATTTGTGCGCCGTCACGACCGCCTGTTCGATGACGCTATGAAGGAAGACGGAGAGTCCGTGCTTTGTGTGCTTCCCCTCGATGTTTCCCGATTTACTCGCCTTCAGAAGGATCCGGACGTTTTCCAGCGTGACACCCGCTCCCGTGAAGATGGAGAACGCCAAGGACTTCGGAATACTCAAAAGTCCAAGGAGCAGGTGCTCCGTCCCGATATACGTACTCTGCATTGCCTTGGCCTCCTGCTCAGCAATCTGGAGCGCAAGCTTGGCATTGGGGGTGAAGCGGTCGAATGGGTGCATAGACTGATGAGGGAAGAATTTCGAACCGGAGGGATTTTATCACTCTCAGCAAGAGAGTGCCAGAAAATTCCTGAGTTCTTGAGATAGTACCATAGATCGGCTTCTGAAGGGAGTGTGGGTTATCCACATTGGTGGTGAAATAGTTCTCCTTCTCCCATTGGGAGAACCCTTCGATGCGACTCAGGACAGGGGTTGGGATGAGGGGAGTGGCCAGCGGAGGGGCGTTTGTGCCATAGCAAGTTCATGCACTTTAATCCCGACACCGCACGAACCGTAGCCCCTCTCCCTAACCCTCTCCCTCGGGGAGAGGGGATAGTGGAAGATTTTTTATTTTCGAAAGCCGCACCAACGAGGTGCGGCAGTGGTTGCTGATTTTTTGATTCTTACTCTGCACAGGCGAGATTCGCGTTGCGAAACTCCCAGCCTTCGATGATCAGCTTGCAGACGAAGCTGAGCAGATATTCCCGCCATGGTCCGAAAACACACAGCGCATCAAAGAGACTCCTTGTTTCGTCGGCGATGGCGAGTGAGCCACGCCACAGTTCCTCTGCCATGTCTGAGACAGACCGATGCGGCAGGAGCGCACAGGTCACCACTCCCTGTTTTGATCGGTAGATGACGCAATTTCCATGCGCGCAGGGTTCCGTCCAGGGAGTTATGAACGCGTCAGCAACGATGTGCCATCCGCACCCATGAACGTCATGCAGTTCACAGAGCATCCTGCAGAATTCCGTGTCGCCGTCGCCGAGTTCAAGGACGTGCTCAAGCGCATCAGGCGCTTCATCTGCCGACAGTGTGAGCGTGCCCCTTTCTGTCGTTTCGGTAAGCTGGCAATCGACGTCAAAATCGTAGTCGTCATCGGGTTTGCCTGCCTTCGCGATAGTCCACCGCAGTTCCATGGTTCACCCCGTTTCATAAAAGGTGTTAAGGATCAGCAACCAAATATATTTTAACATATTTTTTGAAATGTAAAGCAGCTGAAAGCGCTAACCAGTACACTCGACGGCCCCTCTCCCTAACCCTCTCCCGCGGGGAGAGGGAGTTCTTTATCGTCTCGCCTGCCGCATCATTCTCCAGTCTTCGATGAAGAGCGCGAGGATTGTTGTTCCGGGAACCGCGAGGAGGATGCCGAGGACGGGGTGGATGAACTGCGGGAAGCTGACGGCAACGAGCATTGCGAACAGGATGGCGATGGGGGAGAGGCCGACGGCTCGTTTCATGATGAGCGGGACGAGGAGATTGTTCTCGCACCACTGGATGATGTAGTAGACGCCGGCGACGATGAGTGCCCAGAGAAAGCCCCCCTGTGTCGCGGCAATGAGAATGGCCGGAACGGCTCCGATGGCGGGACCCATGTAGGGGATGAACTCGGTGAAGGCGGCCAGCACCGCGAGCGTGAGTGCGTAGGGCATCCCGAGGATAAGGAGCGCGATGTACACGAGCGTGCCGATGGCGAGCCCCAGAACGATCTGCCCGCGTGCCCAGCGTGCAAGTTTGTGGTGCATGGCATCCGCCTTGTTATCCATGTAATTGCGGTAGCGGGCGGGGAAGAATCCACTGACCCACGAGCGAAGGTGCTCGCGCTCGATCTGGATGAAGAACGCGAACACGAGCACGATCATCAATTCGACGAGGAAACTTAAGACCGACCCCGCCAGCTGAGTCGCGAAGATCAGCGATCCCTGCGCGATGGAAGACATGCTTTCACCCAGCTGCCGGAGGGCGTCGCCGAACTGCTGGATGGAGAGGCTCTGAAGGGTCGCATGCACGAGATCCGTGAGGCGGAGGTTCACGTCATCGGTGAGGAGCGGCAGGGAGATGCGGGGATTTGCGATGAAGTTGTTGACATGATCGTTGAGGAGGATCGCGATCTGCTGCAGCTGACTGGCGACGATCGGAATGAGCGAAACGAGCAGAAAGACGACGATGAAGAGCGCGATGAAGTACTGAACGAGGATGCCGATGCCCCGCG
>JACRIG010000045.1 GCA_016215715.1 Candidatus Peregrinibacteria bacterium
CCGCCGGACCGTTTTGGCTTGGCATTTCGTAATCGATAAATGCCGCATCAATCTTTTTTTCATTCCGAATCACTTCGCCCGCTTCTTCTGTTGTAGCCGCTTCCAGAACTTCCCCGTCCCACTTCGCATGCTTCAGAATACTTTTCAAAAACATGCGCTTACCACCGGAATCGTCGGCGATCAGGAATGTTGCCATAGTCAGGCGTCGGGCGGCTCGTCAATGAGCGGCCGCAGTAATTCGTAGATGTCGTTGATAGAACGTGTCTTGGTGTCGATGACTTGATCAAATTCACCGATAGCCTGCGGGTCAGGTTCGCCGAGATAGAGTGACAACGAATCCCCCTCGATGCCGCTCTTGATCATGCGGGAGAGATTGGTAACGTCCGACAGAGAGAGAATCATATGATACCCGTCATTCTGCATGGTTTTCGCGCACTGACAGACAATCGCCAGCAGCGTTTCCTCGTCGTACTCCTGACCACTCTCGTTTGTCCGCGCGGTTTCAGCGAGGTCTTCAATGGCAAGGTGGCGCCAGACATCGCTCTCGCTGACGATTTTTTCGGCGACCGCGGAGCGGACGATGGAGGTGGATCCTGCGAGGAGGATGATCATGACGCGAGTATAGGGCTGTGTTTGGGGCAAGGGCTAGGGCAAGGAAAAAAGAACGGGGTACTTCAATGTTTTCGTCCTAGCCCCAGCCCTAACCCTAGCCCTTCACTATTTTCTTCTGATCCCCCATGTATGGTCTCAGCACCTCCGGGATCGTCACCGATCCATCTTCATTCTGATACATTTCGAGGATCGGAATCAGGATCCGCGGGGAGGCGATGCAGGTGTTATTGAGCGTGTAGACGAATTTCTTCGTCCCGTCCGCCGCTTCATATTTAATCCCCAGACGCCGCGCCTGAAAGTCGTAGAAGCTCGAGCAGCTATGCGTCTCGCCATATCCGTTGCGCGACGGCATCCATGTTTCGATGTCGTTTTTGTAGACCTGTCCGAGACCCATATCACCGGTGCAGACATCGACGACGCGGTACGGGAGCTTGAGCGCCTGCAAAACTTCCTCCGCGTTCCCGAGAATTTCTTTGTGCAGTTTCATGCTCATATCCGCGTCTGCTTCGCAGAGGATCACCTGCTCGACTTTCTGGAATTGGTGGACACGATACAACCCGCGCGTGTCCTTGCCGTACGTTCCCGCTTCTCTGCGGAAGCAGTTGCTGATGCCGCAGTAGCGCATGGGTAGATCGGCGAATTTCAGTGTTTCGCCGCCGTGGTAACTCGCAACGGCAACTTCTGATGTACCGATGAGATACAGATCATCCGCTTCCACTGCGCCGGTTTTTTCCTTCCGCACGCCGACGGCGTAGGCCTGCTCTTCGCCGCCGGGGAAATAACTCGTCCCCATCATTGCGTCCCAGTTTGCGAGCAGCGGCGGAGCGAATGCGGTGAATCCTTTTTTGATCAGATGATCGAGTGTGAACTGCAGCACTGCGAGTTCCAGACTGACGCCGTCGCCTTTCAAAAAATAGAAGCGTGAGCCGGCGACCTTCGCGCCGCGCGGGAAGTCGATGATGTCGAGTTCTTCTCCGAGGGTGACGTGGTCTTTGATATTTCCGGATGTCATCCCGAGCGGCGACGAGGGGGTGCCCACTTTTCTGATCTCCACATTCTCCGAATCGTCTTTGCCAACGGGGACTTGCGCGAGAGGGATGCCGGGAATGCGCAGCTGCATCATCGCCCACTTCTCATCGATCTCTTTTAGCCGGTCTTCTTCAGACTTCATTCTGTCGGAGAGTTCCTTCATGTCCTTCAGCGCTTCTTCCTTCTCTTTTCCTTTGAGAGAGGGCATCTGTTTGCTCGTTGTGTTCTTCTTTCCGCGCATTTCTTCGACCAGTTTCACAATCTCGCGGCGCTCTGTATCCAGCTTCAAAAAATCCGCGATCTTCAGATGCGACCGCTTTTTCTTCGCGGCTTCTTCGTATGCTTCGGGTCTGGTACGGAGATCGTTAAGGTCGATCATGGAGGGAGTATACGGCCTTCCTGCGGGCAAAAGCCAGGGTTGACCGGCTGCCGCTCAGGTGTAGGGTGGATCTGTCCCCTGTCGCACTCCGTGAGGGGCCCAGTGATATCAACAATGAATGCCTCTACACCGCGACAGGGGCATTTTTTCTTGCACACCTCTTCGCTAATCGATGTGTCAGGCAAGCAGACGCAGGAGCTTCACCGACATTTTTTTCCCCTCGCGCCTCCCGCATTCATAGAAGTGCCGGAGGCCGCGGCTGCTTCCGAAAGACATGATGTTGCTCCAATTGTGGAAGCAGAACAATTGCCGCCGGAACGGCTGCGACACCAGATCCGAATATGTGTGAGCCGTCTCGAAGCGCGCATGCAGGAGCGGAAGGTAGATCGAGCGGAAGAGGAATGGGAAATGTCCCGTGCATTGCCCCTGCGAGCGCATAGAACTGTCGAGGGAGGATGTGAAGACAATTCCACGCTTGCCCATTGCGGTGCGGCAGATGTCTGCCGGGACGTTATCAAGGATCCCGCCGTCGGCAAACTCGCGGCCCTGCATGCGGACGGGTTTGTGTATTGCAGGATGGCAGCTTGATGCGCAGACCGCATCGGCGAGGTTGCCCCGTTCGAGCACGACCATGTTTCCACTCCTTATGTCCGTTGCGACGATCATGAGCGGGATCTGGGCGTGTTCAATGCGTGCAGCTGGGCCGATGAGCCGTGCGAGAATGTCGCGGACCACCTGCTGACTGAAGGTGAAAAAACCGTTCGGCATGTACCACTTGGCGCGCGTGAGCGGCGACAGAAACTCCCGCAGGATGTCATTGGTCGGGACGCCGAAGCCGGCGAGCGCCGCGATGATACTGCCTGTGCTGCTGCCGACGATACGCGCGGGCCGGATGCCGCTGCGCGTGAGTTCTTCGAGTATGCCGACGTGGGTGAAACAACGGGCACCCCCGCCCCCGAGTACGATGCCGAGAGGTTTTCTGTGCATGTTAATAGATATTATACAGCATTTTTAATATTTTGTTAAGGGGGTGTTTCAGTAGTGCATACCGCAGATCAAAAAAGGGTCTCCCACCCTTTTCCGGAGCGGGAGACCCGTGCTCCTTCTTGCGATCAATCGTCATCTTCATCTTCGTCATCTTTTTCCCCTGCCCATCTTTCGATGAATGACGGGGTGGGGATTTTGATGAGCGAAGCGCCGATGACGAGGATGGCAATGTAGCGTGCCCATTGCCGTGTCGATTCATCTATGGAGATAAAAAAGAGCACGAGCTCCATAATTATTCCCAGGACGATCGCCAGCAGGAAAATCCATGCCGAATTCACAGTGACGCTCCGGATTTTTTTCCACATGGGACATGCCTTTCGTGAAGGAGCAGGTCACCTATCCCATACAGCCCTTTGCTGCCGAGAATGGTAACTAG
>JACRIG010000044.1 GCA_016215715.1 Candidatus Peregrinibacteria bacterium
TAGACGGTTCATTCTCACCCTCCCGCAGCCACGGAGGGCTGCTGCTGAGTTCTAAAATCCAACTCGTGGTACCCTTTCTCTATGCTCTGGATTGTTTCTCTCATTGCCTTCCTCCTTTCGCTGGCCGGCAACCTCGCTGCTGATGCTTTTCTTCAGGAGCGCATTCCCGTCATTGGTTCGTTCGCGGGACTCACCCTCACCCACAACAGCGGCGTCGCATTCGGCGTCACATTCCCGCCTCTCATTCAGGTCCTCCTGATTGCATGTGCTCTTGCTCTGGTTATTCGTCTCGCACTCTCTTCGCGTGGAGTGATTAATGCTGTCGCATTCGGTCTCATCATCGGCTGAGCGCTCGCGAATATTGCCGACCGGATCACGGATGGAAAAGTGACCGATTACATGCAGGTGGGGACGTTTCCTGTGTTTAATCTGGCGGATAGTTGTATTACGGTGGGAGCGGTGTTGCTGATTTTTGAGATGGTACGGAAGAAATAACCGAAACATCAAACATCAAAAAAATTATCAAATCCCAATACCCAAAGATCAAATTGGTTATTGATCATTGATCATTTCTTTGATGTTTGTTTCTTCGATGATTCCCGTCTTCCTCCAGTTCTCTGTCAAACCCTCTTGTCTTCATCGCCCACAGTGCTACTCTCTACCTCCATCTTTTCCCCAAAAGTCCTGTTATACGTGTTTGTCCTCGTTGGCTCGTTCCTCGGCATCTGCGCTCTCCTCGGTGTGAGAATTCTCCTCCATCAGCGCACTGTCCGGCGGTTCGTCCGCTCTATCCGCCAGCGTCTCCAGTCGGCGGAGGACCGCGGAGCCCTTTCTGCTGAGGAAACCAGAGCTCCCAGACCTGCAAAGAACCCGCGCACGTCCGCCATCGAACTGCAGCAGGTCCGCTCGCTCGTGCGCAGCGCCGAGAAGGCTCTCGCGCAGGAGAAGGTGGAGGATGCCGAGCGTTTCCTCATTCAGGCGCTCACGATTCACCCGCATGCCCACGACGTCCGCGCGGAGCTCGCGAAGCTCTACCTCACGACCGGCCGCGAGTCGAAAGCCGAGGCGATGTACCGTGAGTTGCTGCAGAATCGCGACGATATTTCCTTCCATTCGAATCTCGGACTCGCGTACTACCGGCAGGAGAAATATGTCGAGGCCTGCTACGCCTATCAGGAAGCACTCAACCGCGATCCCAAAAATCCCGAACGCTCCGCCTCCCTCGGCCGCGCCTGCATCGCCGCGCACCGCTTCGAGGAGGCCGCTCCGCTCCTCGAGAAAGCCTGCGCCTTTCTGACACGCGATATCGAGCTGCTGCATCTTCTCGCGGAGTGTTACCTGCAGCTGAGCGCGAAAGAGAAAGCTGAAGAGGCTTACCGCCGCATCAACAAACTGGAACCGTACGATGAAGTGGTGAAGGCGAAGCTGCAGTCGATTTGTAAGCCGCAGGAGAATGCAGTGGCTATCTAACAATCAAAGACCAGGATATTTTCCCCGGTTCCGGGCCCCTTTTTTGTCACCCTGAGCGGCGACGAAGGGCGGCAAAAAAGGGGCCTCGGGCAAGCCTTGAAGAGGAGCGCCATTGAGCGTGTCATGGTTCGTCGCCGCTCACCATGACACGCGGGACAATCTTCTAAATAAAAAAGCCCAACACATCCGTGTGCTGGGCTTTAGGGGGAGAAGCGGTGTTCTTCTCAGTTCTTTTTTTCGGGGTAGCCTGAACGCTCAAGGAGATCTTCGAGCGTAAAGTAGTCGATGCCGTCGTACATGCCGTGCAGCGCCAGCGGGTCGATTGCCACAATTCGTCGCAGCACCTCGGCCTGCCGTGCGCCACCGGTGCATGTCACTTCCAGACGTTTACAGACCCACCTCATGCGGTAGGCATCGTCGCCTTCGTTAATGACGATCATCTTCTGCATCGAACTCCACACCCGGCTCCGGCGGGAATCTTCATACACGTTGGCGCCGGGTTGACGCACCAGCGGCGCGAGCATGCTGCAGATTCTGCCGTTGTGACCCAAATGCTCTCCGCCGACAAAATGGGTTTTAAAGAGAAGGTCCGAAATCTTCTCCTCGTGGCCAGCGGTCCTGATCACCAGATCGAGCACACTGATCACCAACTTCCGGTTCGTCGTGTTGATAACGATGGTAGACATACTGTTTCCTTTCTAATGTAAGAATGAGAGAACACATTGTCCTCTCCCGATCCAATCCTCTGTCTTCAGAGAACTGCGGTCGGAAGGGGAGCTTCCTGACGCTTTGAATGAACTGTTGCCATAATACTATAAATGTGTTATTATGTAAATAA
>JACRIG010000047.1 GCA_016215715.1 Candidatus Peregrinibacteria bacterium
CGTGATGATGATGCCTGAGGCGGAGAGCCGCCGCCCGAGAGCGGCGAAACCCGTCCCGCTCGCCGCGTACAGAGCCGGCGCCGCAACCGTCATCTTCTCCACCCCCGCATGGCCGCTATCTGTCAGCCCCCACACGGGAACCATGCCCATCAGCAAAACGGAAAGGAGAGAGCTGTACATCGGAGGAATGTTACAGAAAAAGATGATCCGGGGCGAGGGTTGGTCTGCGGTTTTTCCCGTTTTTCGTTGCCTGTCCTGAGTCGGGTCGAAGGGCTCGTTGGCTCGTTTCGGGTTTCTCGCTTTTTTCTTATGCAGCAACACAAAATGAATGTGAAAAGCGAGCAACGAATCAACGAGAAACGAGCAACATCACTTGTATACAACTCTGTCCGCCAACCTCAGATCCACGTACTGTTTGACTGCTCCCGCCCCGACCGAACGCAGGAAGACGCGGTAGCGCCGGAACTGAGCATCGAGAGTGCTCTGCCGGTCGAACCACAGGGTGTAGGTTTTCGTTTTCAGGTGAAATTCCTGCGCGCGGAGATAGACGATGCGCTCCGTTGTTTCCTGCCCGAACTGTTCACCGAGCATCTGTTCCGCCTGACGCATTTCGAGAAGGAATGCCGCGTCGAGGAGCGGCATCCACGGAGTCGGACGCGCGCCCCAGTCCACGACGCGAATGAGCGGCTGCTGCGCGGCTTTCATCTGATCAGGAAGATAGGTGACGTACATCCCCTGCGACGTCAAAAAATCCGCCATGTGCATTGCGGCCCCGCTGGACAGCGCGGGGGCACCGCGATCCTCGATGGAGAGGCGGGCGATGATGGGGTCGAGCGTCATGCGTACGACGAGTGTCGACGGGTAGCGCTTCTGGATGGAGGCGGATGCAAGATCGGGCAGAGCTTTGCGCAGCATCGGCGCAACATCCTGAGACGAGAGGAAAAAGAGGTGCGTACGAAAGAGGGGAGTGAGGGCACGCTGCACCTGCTCGACATCGATGCGCGGATCGCTCCGTTGCACGCGGATCTCCCGGACTTCGAGAATGGGAGAGAAGAGCAGAAGTCCGAGAATGAGAAGAATGAGGCACGCAACAAACACCAGCGCGAAGCGGCGGGCAGTCACTTTGAGTTGCTCAATGCCCCGCTGGACGCGGTGGAAGACGCGCTTCCATCTCTCCCATGCGTATCTCCGCCGCCGCATCTGCCGCCGCCGGACGAAATCCCGCGTCGGGACGGTCGCCTGCCGGTTGTACCGGCCCGGAATACGGCGGGGAGAGAGGAGCATGAGGCTAAAGGATAACGAAGAAGACGAGGAAGGCGAAGAAATCAAGGAAGACGGGAAATGAAAAATAGTGCCGTCGTCGTACTCTTCGTCATCTTCGTGATCTTCGCTATCCTCCACGTATGCGTCTCGCCCTCTCCGCGGACTGGCTCGTCACCTTCGGCGGAGCCGAGCACGTGCTCCGGGAATTTTGCACGCTGTTTCCGGAGGCGCCGCTTTTTACAACCGTCGCGCGACGACGCTCACTTGGCCCGCTTGGAGACAGAGACATCCGCACAGGAAAACTGCAGCCGTGGTACCGCGTGCTGCGCAATCATCAGATGCTCTTACCATGGATGCCTGCGGCTCTTGAAGAAAGCGACGTACGCGGCTACGACGTTCTTCTGAGCTCTTCCCACGCCATCGGAAAGGGGTTGATACCGCTGAGCCGCATGCTCCACATCTGTTACTGCCACACCCCAATGCGCTACGCGTGGGAAATGGAGGAACAGTATCTGGACGACTTCCGCGTGCCGAAGATTCTGCGGCCACGCATTCGCCGGATGCTTGCACAGCTACGCCGATGGGATCTCGCGAGCGCGAAGCGGGTCGATCTCTTCATCGCCAACTCGCAGACGACGCAGGAACGGATTAAGCGGATTTATGCGAGGGAGAGCATCGTGATCCCGCCACCGGTGGATGATAGATTCTTCCTTAAAGCAACGAGCAACGAGCCAACGAGGAACGAGCAACGGTATTTTTTGGCCGTCGGCCGCCTCGTCCCCTACAAGCGTTTTGATCTGCTGATCGCCGCCGCGAATGAGCTCAGGGTGCCGTTATGGATCGCCGGAACCGGACAGGAGAGCGACCGGCTGCGATCCATCGCAGGAGAGACGGTACGGTTCCTCGGTTTTGTGCCGGATGCGGATTTGCCCGCGCTCTACAGAGGAGCGAAAGCCGTTTTATTTCCTCAGGAAGAGGACGCGGGCATCGTCCTGCGGGAGGCTCTCGCATGCGGGACGCCCGTGATTGCGTACGAAGCGGGAGGGGCGACGGAGGTAATTGACGACGGAAAAAATGGACTGTTCTTTGATCAGCAGACGAAGGAAAGTCTGATCGATGTCCTCACGCGGTTTTCACATGCTCGCTTCGACAGGGAGACAATCCGGAAGAGTGCGGAGTCGTTCAGCCGGAAAGAATTTCAGGAGGCGATACGGGGGACGGTGGAGAGGGCGTGGGAGGAGTTTAAAAAAACGCTATGCTACCCCCATGCGCTCCCCCGATTCTCATAAAGGTGAAAATGGCAAAGTTGCCGTCATTGGCGGGTCTCTGCATCAGCATGGAGCACCTCTTTTCTCGGCTCTTGCAGCGGAAGCAAGCGGCGCAGATTTGATCTTCGTCTGCATCCCCGCATGTCATACGGAGGTGACGAAAGCACAGTCACTGAATTTTCAGGTGCATCCCTTCGCCGGTGATGAGCTGACAAAAAAAGAGGTGCCGATGATTCTCGAACTCCTCGCAACGATGGACTGTGCTGTGCTCGGACCCGGACTGGCACGGACGCAGAGCACGCTGGATGCCATCGAAGCAATCATTGTGTCCGCCACCTGTCCTCTTGTGCTCGATGCGTCTGCACTGCAGCCAAAAACCCCTGAGCTCGCGATGAATAAAGGCTGCGTCCTCACGCCGCATGCGGGTGAACTGGAACGGATGAAGATTGATCCCAAGCATATCGGGCAGGTTGCCCGCGACCGGCACATCACCATCCTCGCGAAGGGCATCATCGACCGGATTGCGGACGATGAGGGCGTAATCACAGAAGTACAAGGCGGCAACGCGGGGTTAAGCGTCGGCGGAACGGGCGATGCTCTCGCGGGGCTTACGGCAGGGCTGATCGCACAACATCTTGCGCCCGCGGATGCATGCCGCATCGCGAGCAATGTGATAAAAAACGCAGGTGATGCACTCATGGAAACCTACGGCTATGCGTATGGGACGCGGAGGGTGATTGAGAAGATTCCAGTGATGCTGAAAAAAATCCGCGCTTAAAGAAGCTCAATGATCTCAGCCTTTTTCGTCACTGTATCAAGAATCGCAATGGTACCGACTTTTCCGAATCCATGGACACTCCCCGGATTCAGAACAAGCACATCACCTCTCGTTTCGTGATGCATTTCGTGGGTGTGTCCTGAGAGCACCACCTCGTACTTTCCGCAGAGAATAAGCGCTTCCGTGATCTCGGGCACCGTCCCGTGATAGCAGGCAATATGCAGACCGTCGTATTCCAGAACACAGAACTCTCCCCGAAAGTCGCCATTGATCGCCTTAAAATTTCCCATGATGCGCGGAAGATCGCCGTCGTTGTTTCCGGAGATGCCGATCAATTCGGTTCCCGCAAATGCACGGACCGACGGCCCGGCGCAATAGTCTCCGAGATGAATGACCGGCGATGCACCGCGGTCCGCAAACAATTTTTTCGCTTTCACAATGTTCTCCAGATGTTCGTGCGTGTCGGAGAGGATGCCGAGTTTCATAACATCATTGTAGCATTATTCCGGAGCGACGATTCCGGAATCGTCGCTCCGGTACACTGTGACCATGAAGCAAAACCCCTTCCGCATCTTCGCCCCCTTCCGCACTGATTTCACAGTCGACCTCTGGCGCAAAGAAGACAAAGTAAATAAGGAACGCAATCTCCCGACCATCTTCGCCGGAAAGAGGTTCGCGATCCCGAAGCAAGTGCATGGACCAGTGACGGTCATCACACGCGCACCGATGTTCTGCACCGAGAAAGCAGATGCCATCGCAACCGATGAAATGAATCTTACCCTCGGCATCCTGATGGCCGACTGTCAGTGTTTCGTTGTCTATGAGCCAAAAAAGAAGATAGCAGGACTGATCCACGCCGGATGGAAGGGGCTCATACGCGGTGTTATTCCTGCATTTTTTACAACACTGAAAGAGGAGTGGGGAATCAAGCCGTCTCAGACATTCGTCGCCGCAGGCCCTTCCCTCTGCCAGCAGTGCAGCCAGTTCACCGACCCACAACAGGAGCTTCCCGGCATCGGCAAAAAATTCTTCGACGGACGACTCGTCGATCTGCAGGGGATAGCGGACGATCAGCTGGAAAAACTCGGCGTGCCATCGGAGCAGCGCGAACGTCATCCGGATTGCACACGATGCCACAGTGATACGTATTGGAGTTACCGCGGACCGGATCGCGACATGATTCTGGAGGGATGGGAGAATATGCTTTCCTGCCGCATCGGCGGGGGGTGAGCATCACTGGACAATATTTCCACAGGAGCGGGATGGATTCTGTTGTCAGGAGAGGTATGGTGAATAGGTCTCGGCGATACGTTCTGAGCAGGTACGTTTCTTCTCTAACAGCTTTATACGGGAGACTTAATCTCTGCGGATTGCGGTCCACGGATGCGGTCACCCACCTGGAATGCCCAGGGATAAAGCGTCTCTGCTCGACGGTCGTTGGGCATACGAAAAATCCACGGGGCTTTTTTGGTGTATACTGCCCCCTCCATGAATCTCACGCACCAGATGCATCAGGCCGATGAACTTCTCGCATCGTATGCCGTCCCGCACGAGGGACGGCTCGGACGTTTCCACGCGGAACCTGCGGATGATATGCGCTTTCCGTTTGCCCGGGACCGTGCGCGGATCATTCACAGTCAGGCATTCCGCAGACTGCAAGGCAAGACGCAGGTCTTCGCCGCGGGTGTGGGGGACCATTACAGGACACGACTGACGCACACGATGGAGGTCGCACAGATCGCACGGGACATCGCACGTTCCATGCGACTGAATGAGGATCTCAGCGAGTGCATCGCGCTCGCGCACGACCTCGGCCACCCGCCTTTTGGACACGCAGGGGAAGAAACGCTCGACGGGTGGATGAAGGGATACGGAGAGCACTTCGAACACAACGAGCAATCGGAGCGTATCGTGACAGTTCTGGAAGAGCACTGCCGTCTGTACCCGGGGCTGAATCCGGAACGCGAAGTGATTGAGGGGCTGCGCAAGCACACAGGCCCTCCTGCTTCCGCGGAGTCCGCGCTCGTAAACATCGCGGACGAGATCGCCTACTGCGGACACGACTGCGATGACGGCCTTGCGGAAGGGCTGTTTGAGCTGTCCGATCTTCTCACCGTTCCTCTCGCTCTGCGCGCTCACAGTCTGACAAAGAAACGCGGCACTGCTCTGCGCGGTACGCTCATCCGTCTGCTTGCAGAGGATCTTCTGGAAACGTCTCTGCCGCTTCTGCAGAACGGACATATATCCGTCGATTTTTCTCCGGGGCTCCGCGCGGATCTGAAACAGCTACGCTCATTCCTGTGGACACACATGTACCATCATCCATCGGTCACTGTCCGCACGAGACGCGGGCAGGAAATTCTGCGCATGCTCTGTGACGTTCATCATGCGCACCCGACAGACAAGATTACCACACTGCAGCGCCGGACGGGCAGCAGCCTTCCCGTTGCCGTTAAGGATTACGTCGCGGGGATGACCGATACTTTTGCCGAACATCAGGCACGGGAGCTTGGTCTCATCGACGACGGCCGGTGGGCACGGCACTGCCGGCGCGCGGAGGCCCTGGGTCGGCTCGAGACCCACCTCGCGCAGACTCGCGTGCAGGACGACGAGGAGGCCCTTTGCAGGC
>JACRIG010000046.1 GCA_016215715.1 Candidatus Peregrinibacteria bacterium
GGCTCTCCGCCTCAGGCATCATCATCACGGATCTCGACAGCGGCCAGACACTCTTCGAACGTGCTGCCGATACAGCGCGACCGATGGCGAGCCTGACGAAGCTCATGACGGCTCTGCTGATCACCGAGAATCATGATCTCTCCGAGCCCGTCACGGTGCCCGGGGACATCGGGGATGTGGCCGGAACGGTCGCGCACCTGCCTGCAGGCGATCAGCTCACCGTCGGCGATCTCCTCTCCGCCCTGCTCATCGATTCGGCCAACGATGCGGCGGTGACGCTTGCCCGTTTCCACAGCGGCTCACTGTCTGCGTTTGTGGACCAGATGAACGCCCGCGCCCGTTCGCTCGGCATGAAGAGCACCGTCGATGCAAATCCCACGGGCCTTGATGCCCCCGCACAAAAAACATCACCGCGTGAACTTGCGTGGCTCACGATGTATACCCTCCGTGTGCCCGCCATCGCTGAAAGAATGTCAATGCGCGGGGCGCGCCTGACAACGAGGAACGGCAAGACCCTGTACCTCACGCACACCCATGCCCTGCTCCATGCGGACACCGCGGTGAAGGCCGGCAAAACGGGGACAACCGATGCAGCCGGAGAGTGCCTCCTGTCCATCGTCAGCGTGGATGAGCGGCAGTATGCTGTCGTCCTGCTGCGCTCTGCTGACCGTTACGCGGATATGCGCCTCGTGCTCGATACGCTCACGAATTAATCCGTTTACATCTTGTTGCCGCAATCCCTCCGTCATTGGCTGTCCCTTCGCATCCGGATCGGATGCGTTGCTATTTTTGTCATCGGGGCCATGTTGCCGCCCTACGTCGGCAGCGAAGGCAGGGTGACCGATCAGGAGGGTATAGACGTCACGACCCCTCAGTTCCTTCTTGTAGAAGACGGGTTCCTGATGAAATCCTCCTCCCTCACGCAGCAGGGTGCGCGCCGTGCCTACGCGCAGGGCATCATCCATGTCGTTCAGCCGGGTGACAGCCGTGAGCGCATTGCGGGTCGGTACGGCATCAGGGTCGAGACCATCGACTGGGCCAATGATCTTGCGGAAGATACTCCCCTGCGCCCCGGTCAGGAACTCCTCGTTCTTCCCGTCGATGGCGTTCTCCACACCGTCAGTCGCGGTCAGACCCTCTCGCGCATCGCGGATCTTTACAGTATTCCCGGCAAAGACATTGCCGGACAGAATAATCTCGAAGGCGACTTTATCCTCGCCGGGCAGGAGCTGATCATCCCCGGCGGTCGTCCCATCGTCGGGTCCCCCAAGCAGATCGCCGTCGGGAAAATTTCTCCCTTCGGCACTCCCCCGCCCCCGGCTAAGCAGCCGCCGCCCTCCGGCAAGCCTATCACCGCCCCCGTCGCCAGCGCGCAGCCGAGTTACGGCGTTCTGCAGATGCCGTGCAACGGTTGTTTCTTCACGCAGTACTATCACCCGGGCCACTACGCAGTTGATCTCCAGAACAAGGGCGGTGGTCCTATTTTCGCAGCGGAGGATGGCGTCGTTATTCGTGCCGACACCGGATGGGATGGCGGCTACGGCAACGTCATCGAGGTCGATCACGGCAACGGCCTCGTCACCCTCTATGCGCACAACAAAGAACTATATGTAAAGGAAAGCCAGACCATCAAGCGCGGGCAGGTGATCTCGTGGATGGGCAACACGGGCCGTGTCTACGGCGACACGGGCATTCACGTCCACTTCGAAGTGCGGGTGAATGGGGAGAAGAAGAATCCCCTGCTGTACTTAAAATAAATCCTCCTTCATCCCCTCTCCCCACGGGAGAGGGTTAGGGAGAGGGGCTGTCGTTCATCACGCAAACAACAACTCTAATTTTCCAAGCACCTCGGTCAGCACAGTCGTCGGAACTTTTTCTATAATGCGTGATCCTCTTGCCCGCCAATCAAGACTTTTTACGTGGTCCGAAAGAATGACGCCTTTTGTTTTTAAGTTGCGCGGCAGTGCGACTTCAAACGGATATCCTTTGGTCTGATGTGTAATCGGGCAGACGATGGCGAGGCCCACTTTGCCGTTGTATGCACGCGGTGAAAGCACGAGAGCGGGACGTCTCCCCGCCTGCTCCCTCCCCCGTTGCGGATGGAATTCCAGCGAGATGATATCGCCACGATCAGGAGTGCTGTCCTTCACCATATTTCATTTCCCTGAGGAGTTCCGGTGGCTGTTTCCGAATGAATATTCTCAGTCGTCACTTCTAAAAGCAGCGTTTCCAATACTTGTGAGGGCGAAAAGATGCGTAAGCCATGAGCATCCATGGAGAGCTCTACTTCTTTTCCCGATTCAATTCCCATTGAAACAGCGAATGCTTTCGGAATGCGGACTGCCAGACTATTGCCCCATTTATGGATCATGGTTCTCATGAAATGAGTATACATTGTATATACATCAATGTCCAGGGTATGTATTGGTCCACCCATAATTGCACTTTTCCTGAGTTGATGACCATTGTAGCAGAAACTGTATCGGAGATTGAAGATCCAGACCATAATGCGGCCTCTCGACGTTGAACCAGACCAGATATTCCATCAGGACGATGTTGAA
>JACRIG010000055.1 GCA_016215715.1 Candidatus Peregrinibacteria bacterium
AATCGAAAAGAATCCCTGAATCTGGTCGGAGTGCAGGTTCAGAGTAATGACGTGGTCCGCGCCTGCGGATTCCAGCAGCTGCGCCATCAGCTTCGCGGAAATCGCCTCGCGCGGTTCCGAGACGCGATCCTGACGCGCGTAGGGGAAGTAGGGGAGGACGATGTGGAGGGTTGCGGCGAAGCTGAGTTTCGCCGCCTGACAGAGGAGGAAGAGTTCCATCAGATCCTCGTCGGGTTCCTGCCCTGCCCCCTGCAGCAGATACACGTTCTTCCCGCGGATCGATTCGCCGAAGCGCACGTAGCCTTCGCCGCAGCTGAAACGCTTCACGATTACATTGCCAAGTGTCGTTTTCAATTCCGCCGCAAGGCTTTTTGCCAGGGCCGGATGGGCGGATCCTGCGAAGAGGTGCATGTGTAGTATCATTGTAGCATATGCACGTCCGTTTCTCCACCTGTACAGGCATGCCCGTCGTGGCGGAAAACGAGGACAGCGTTCCCGGACAGATCGCCGGGATCTTCATTCATCCGGACACCGGAACGGTCGAGGGATTCTTCGTGCAGACGGGTGGACTCTTCGGCGGGCAGGAACTGTTTCTGGCGACGGCGGATATCCGGCACTGGGGAACGCGCGTCCGGGTGCGCAGCGAGGACGTGCTCTCGCCGCCCGGGGAACGTGTCCGGCTGCAGAGCATTGTGCAGGAGAATCGTCCGCTGCTCGGGCAAAACATACTGACCAAATCCGGTACGCGGGTGGGGAGGTGCCGTGACGTGCAGTTTGAAACGAAGACCTTCCGGCTGGAATGGCTCTTCCCGCGGCGATGGCTCCGTTGGGGGAGCCCCGTTCCCGCCTCGGCGATCATTGAAGTGAAGCGGGAGGCCATCATCGTGCGCGATGCCTTCGCCGGGGAACGCGGGGCGGTTCTGAAGGTGATTGATGAGATTGCCGAGAGCGTGCCGCGGATGCCGGAGGCTGGTTAAAAAAAACAGGGCCGCAGCTCTTCGCGTGCGGCCCTGTTTTGGATTCAACGGGAAAGGTTCTTATTGAACCTGGCTTGCGAGGTAGTTGGTGATGAGCGAGACGATCACGCGTGCGAAGAGCACAATGACGAGTCCGATGAGGGCGTAGATGATGGTCTTCTTCGCCTTGTCCTTCGCTTCATCTTCCCCCTGTGACACGATGAGGCGGATACCCGCGATGACCACAACTACCACCGCGACGAGCGCGAGGAAGTTGAGGACCGCGACGAGAATCTTGATCACAATCTGGCGCACGCTGTCCGCACCGGTACCCGGAGGAGCTGTGCCCGGAAGGGTCGGGATCGGACCGCCGAAGCTCTGGGCCCAGGCTGTCGAGACCATCGCCATCGTCCCGAAGGTGACGGAGGAGGCGGCAAGACCGATACGCTGAAGTGTAGCTTTCATGGAAACAGTGGGGAAAATGTTGAATGTAGTCTCGTCCAGAGAGGGAGTGGCGTGCAAGGGCAAATCCATGTTTGGCAGCACATTGAATTGACTTGCGCCCACCGAATGTTACGGAATCGCCGCTTTTCTGCGTACATTCCTTTACTTACTCCTCATCGGAATCACCGTTATAGAACCCCATCGCGAGGAGAAGAATCGCGGGGAAGGCGAACCACATGCTCTGATAGCGGACCATCACGTCGATCAATATGCTCTGCTGAAGAAGCGGTGTGAGTGGCACAGCCCCTCCGAGGTCGAGCGCCAGAATCGGTTTGCCTGCGATGTACGTGAGGAGCGTCGAGAGGATGAGTCCTGCCGTTGCGAAGCCAAACACGCCGGTGAGGAGCGTGTCCCAGAGGCCCGGAATGTCTTTGGCGTAATGAATGTCAAAGCCGCCGCGCAGCGCCAGAAAGAGGACCACTGCGACGAAGAGGACGATTTTCGTGAGAGCGATCCACTGCTCACCCATGGATAGTCCGACGATGCTCCATGTGCTTTCGGAGGAATCAGAGAGCTGCATCAGCACGTTGCCCGTTCCCTGCACCGCGACGATCGCGATGTACGCGGCAATGATGATCTTCACCGAACTGTCGCGGCCCACGATGAAGCTGTAGGCGACGATGGTTGCGAAGAAGATGATGACGAGGAGATCCCAGGAGAGAGTGAGATTCATAGGAGTGCTTACTATCGTACTGAGCGAAGGATGATTGATCCAGAGGGAGATGCCGCCTGACGGCCTAACTTTCTTTTCTCGACCAAAGAAAAGAAAGTTACAAAGAAAAGTTCGCCGCCGGCTGTGCATTCCCGCTGACCGACCCCCCCCGAGCCGGCGGAGCCCCTCCACGAGCTTAAGAGCTTTGAATCGCGCTTGTGAGCGGGAGAGACGCTTCGGTTTCCCAGTCATTCTCCGGGATGCCGGATTCCTGAATCATAAATTCTGCGGCGGCGGCGATCATCGCGGCGTTGTCCGTGCAGTAGCTTAAACGTTTCGGGAAGCGGAGGGTTCGATCCGTGCACGATTGCGCGGCCATCAAGCGGAGCAGACGATTGGCGGAGACGCCGCCGACGAGATGGACTTCGCGGATCTCCGGATGACGATCCAGCGCGCGCTTCAGCCGATCGGAGAGATGGGCGCAGAGAGCGTGTTGATACGAGGCGGCAAGGTCGTGGTTCGACCCTTCGACGCCGCTCAGGACAAGCTTGCTCACCATGACACTCTCAGGGGAAAGATTGAGATCGCGGATCGTATACCGCAGCGCTGTCTTCAGTCCCGAAAAACTGAAATCGAGTGTGTCTTCCTTTATAAGGGGGAGCGGGAAGGGGAATTTTTTCGGGTCTCCGCTTTCCGCCGCTGCGGCAATCGAGGGACCGCCGGGGTAGGGGAGTCCGAGGAGCCCCGCTCCTTTATCGAACGCTTCCCCTGCGGCATCGTCGCGGGTGCGGCCGAGGAGTTGTCCGCGGGTCTGACTTGCCCGCAGCCACAATTCCGTGTGTCCGCCGGAGGCGGTGAGGGCGAGGAGCGGGAAGACGGGAAGATCGTCGGGGTCAGATTCCAACCACGTTGAACTCAGATGTCCGAGCAGATGATGGACGCCGACAACCGGAATCTTCCAGAGTGTGCCGATCGCGCGTGCAGTCACGGTCCCGACGAGCAGCGACCCGAGCAATCCCGGTCCGCGCGTGACTGCGATGGCATCAAGATCCTGTTTCATGATTCCCGCCTGCGAAAGTGCCTGATCGATCACCGGCAGCACACACTCGATCTGTTTTCGCGCCGCTTCCTCGGGGATTACACCGCCACTGCGGGTGAAGGCTTCGCTGGAGCTGGCAATGACGTTGCTGCGGACATGCACGCCGTCTTCCACTACTGCAGCAGCGGTTTCGTCGCACGATGTTTCGAGGGCGAGGATAAGCATGCCTTCACTGTACACTGCGCCCGTGCGGTATGCTTCTGTCCATATGCCCTGTGAGATTCTTTTCATTACCCGCACATGGCACGGCACCGGCGGCATGCAGCGGCTGAGCCGCGATTTGTGGCGGGCAATGAGTGAATGGAAAGAGGATCGTGCCGCGCTCTGCATTCCGCACTCATCAGGACGATGCGCGCTGATTCCGTTTGCACTGAGGGCCATGTGGTATGGATGGCGCACGCTCCGGCATGGCGGCACGGTCCATCTGGGTGATGCGTCGCTGAGCATTCTGATTCCGCTTCTCCGTTTCACGAAGCGGGGCCGCATCACGATCACCGCATGCGGGCTTGATGTGATCTATACGGACAGGTTTTATCAATGGATGATCCATCGCACACTTCCACGGGCAGACTGTGTCTGTCCGATCAGTCGTGCGACGGCGAATGAAGTCCAAAAAAGAGGAGTCGCAGCGTCGAAGCTTGTGGTGATTCCCTGTGGCATCCGGGAGGCACCACTTTCCGTTCCCGAACACGCTCCGGAGAATGTGACACTCCTGACAATTGGACGGCTGATTCCGCGCAAAGGAGTTACATGGTTTTTGTCTGAGGTACTTCCACCCCTCCTCCGCCGTAACCATGCCATTCACTACTGTATTGTCGGGAGCGGAGATCAGGAATTATTGATCAAAAAATTTATACAAGAAAAGGGCCTACAGGATGACGTTTCTCTTCATTCACAGTGCAGTGATTCCGAGCGGAACGAACTCCTGAAGCGCGCGACGTTGTGCGTGATTCCGAATATTTCTGTGAGTGATGATATGGAAGGCTTCGGCATCGTGTGCATCGAGGCATCTGCGTCCGGCGTGCCGGTGGTTGCTGCGCGCATCGAGGGACTCAAAGATGCAGTCATTGAGAATGAGACAGGATTGTTTTTTGAATCAGGAAATGTTGATGGTTGTATCCGGGCGATTGAACGCATGATTACTTCTCCGCCTGATCGCTCTGCAGTCGCCCGCGCGACGCTCAAACATTTTCACTGGTCGGTTCTTTTTCCACGCTACATTCATGAAGTCTTCACAGCGTAACATCAGGATTCTCACGTGGGATTATGGAAATCCGAAGGGAGGGATGGGGAGATCATTGCAGTGGATTGCGGATGTGTTAAGAAGGGGCGGGAGGAATGTGAGGGTGATGGCGCCTTCAGTGAGGCATGAGGATGATGAGACATTATTGGCTTTTACGAATCGTTTTCCCGGGGGACATGTTTTATTTTCCTGCTTCTTGCCGTTGGCCATCGCCTGTCACCCAGAGCGGAGACGAAGGGCGGCGGGCGATGGCGAGACAAACTTCGCGAGAGTGTCACGCCTCTTCCGTCGCCCCGCGCATGGTTCGTCTCCGCTCACCATGACACGGGGCGACGGACCACTCCGTCAGGATCCGGATACACTTCTCATTCCCGTCGGCTCCGGCGGGATTTTTCTTTTCCGGATGCCGAAGCGTGTGCGCACGATTGCTATCGTCTATCACACGTATCTTCAGCAGGCACGCTTCGTGCCCGGACAACAGTGGAAGAGAATCTTCGTGCCGTTTGAGCGCCGGACACTCGCAAAAGCTGATCAGGTACTTTGCTTCTGCGCGGATACAGCCGCGGTTCTTCAGCAATCGTACGGAATAGATTCTGTGCGCATCACCGTCCTTCCACATGCGATCGATCTCGTGTCATGGAGTGTCGCATCGGAAATGCGGCGTCCCGAACCGGGACTCTGCGTGTGTGTCGCGCGGCTGGAGGCGCGGAAGGGGGTTGATGTTTTGCTCAAAGCGTGGCCAAAAGTACGCGTGGTCTTTCCCCATGCACGACTAATTCTTGTTGGCGACGGGCATCTGCGCGGTGCCGTGGATCGTGCGATCAGACGGTCAGATGAATCCATCGAACGGATTTCTTCGCTCCCGTTTGCGTCGCTCATTTCCCTGATGCACCGCGCGCAGATCGCCGTGTGTCCGTCGTATCTCGAGGGGTTCGGGCTCAGCGTTGCCGAAGCGATGGCAGCCGGTGCGCCGGTGGTTGCGTCGGACAGCGACGGCATCCGCAATCTGATCACGCACGGAAAAAACGGATGGCTGACGGAAGCCGGTGACGCGACTGCGCTTGCAGATGGGATCGTGCATGTACTGAGCGACGCAACGCTCCGTCATCGTCTCGCAACTGAGGCGCGCGAGAATTCGCAGGAGCGGTTTGATCCTATAAACGCCGAAGCAAAACTTCTGGATGCGCTGATGCTATGAAACATCACGGTTTCGTGCGGTGATGCTGATCTTCTGGACGATGAAGAATCCCGCGATGACAAAAAACGTCATTGTCAGAACAGCCAGGCGATAACGCACTGGCCCCAGCCCGGCGAACAGAGACGTGATGAGCCCCCAGGTGAGAGGACCGACGAGCGTGGAAACGCGTTCAGCGAGCGTGTAAAAACTGAATCCGAAATTCAGCTGGTCTTTCGGACAGAGCGCGGTCATGGCCGCGCGGGTGACAGTCCACGTCGCGCCAAAGAGAAAGCCCATCAGCGTGCAGAGGCTGACGAAGAGGGGAAAGTTCGTCGTGATTCCCAGGAGCGGGAAAATCACCATCCAGCCGCCCAGGACAATGAGGAGCGCTTTCTTCAGTCCGGTTCTGTCCGCAGCAAATCCCGAGCAGAGCGCGCCGATTACCGACGTGACGAGGATGCCGAGAAGCAGCAGGGATTTTGTCTGATCCGAAACGGAAAAAACATTCTCAAGGAAAATCGGAAAATTATTCGACGCCGTGATAATCGCGTCGTTGAAGAAGAAATAGGCGAGGAGGAAGAGCCCCATATTCGGGGCTTTCAGAAGTTTTCGGAATCGGCTCCATTGATTCCGGTATTCTTCTACCAGACTGACTCGTTGAATAATCGGAGAGTCTTTGTGTTCATGCCGGGGCAACCGGAACCAGAGGAGCATCGGTAGCGCGAGCAGGAAGGAAAGAAGCGTGGCGGGGAGGAATGTCTGCGCCCGCCCGGCCTCCCCGACGAGGTACACGGCACCTATTGCCAGCGGCAGCGAGATGAGAAGTCCCGCGATTTGTCCCAGCCAGTTGCCCGCCTGGCCGACCCCTGAAATCGTTCCCCATTTTTGCGGCGGTGCGATGAAGTGGAGGAGGGCGTTGTAGAAGCCGAAGGAAAACTGGTAGAAGTAGTTGGCAAAAAGGAAGAACGCCGCCGCGATGTAGAAGTGTTGCGGGAAGAAGACCGCCGTCACGGACGCGCCGGTGAAACAGAGGATACCCAGAATCGTCACCCGGTTGAGGTATGTCCGTTCCCGTCCGGTCCTGTCCGCAATGGCACCGAGAAGCGGGGCGGTGAAAAGCAGCAGGACCGACCCGGCGGTGAAGAGCATATTGTACCAAATATCCGCCATCCCCCTATCTACGACCAGCCATTGTGAAAAATAAAGGAAGAAGACGACGGTCACGATCGAGTTTGCAAAATCGTACAGCGTCCAGAGGGCAACATTTTTTCTGCTCATGGCGGCATCATACCATGTAGTGCGGACTGCCCCAGATCATCGGTCGACTCCGGTCGGCTGAAGCGATAGGCTGTGCGCATGCGCACGCGTACGACCCCGATCAGCACGATTGCAGTGACGGCAATCCTGCTCGCGCTCCTCGCAAAATTTTTCTGGCCGCTTGCAACCTTCGGCTGGCCTCTCGGGTACGACGCGGGGATCTACCGCTACCTCTTTACGCAGCACGCGACCGGCTTCCCCCCGCTCTGGATCGGTGACATCGAGCCGTGGGCGCGCTCGCAGCCGCTCGGTTTGTTTTTCTTTTCCACGATCCTCGTTCGTCTCGGCATTCCCGTCGACTGGCTTACGGGATGGATCTGGAATCTTTTTCCGGTTGCACTCGCTTGCACACTCGCATGGGTTACCGCGAAGCGCGAAGGGAAGGAGATAGGAATGCTTGTTCTCGTTGCTGCATTTCTCTCGGTTGCGTACTACGACGGTTTCGCTGCGATGTACTGGAAAACCTATGCATCGCTGCTTTTCTGCGTCCTCGGATTTCATTTTCTGGAGAAGCGATCCCTATGGGCTTTGCTCTTTGGAAGCATTGCGATTATGACGCACCATCAGACGGGACTGCTCTTCGGGCTCAGCGTCGCGACATGGTGGCTTATCGGAATTCTTCGCAGCAAGAAAGGAAAAGAGCGTGATCAGTGGCTGATGATGCTCTGCTGTGGTCTGTGTATTCTCGCCATCGGACTGGTCTCGTATCTTCCGGTCTGGCGTGAGGCGATTGCGGACAATCTGTGGCTGTTGCTTCATCCCTCCGATGCGCCGGGCGGAAACTTTCCTCCGCTTTCTTTTTATCTGCGACAGGAAGGAATTCTGCTGCTGTGCGGTGCGTACGGATTTGTCCGTTCTTTCAGGCGTGAAAGCGGAACACTCTGGCAATGTGCAGTCCTGTGGGCAGCAGCGTTCATTGCGCTGCACTTTCTCTTCTATCGCCGCTTCTTTCTGCAGCTCGATTTTTTCCTCCTCCCGTTTGCGGCACTCGGCATCTATGATCTTTGGGATCGTGCGCGTCACCCGATTCTCAGAGGCATCCTCATTCTTCTGCTTCTGATGCAGGCGACTTTTGCTGTTTTTGTCATCCCGATGCGCACTCCCTATGTCGATGGGGAGACGTTTGCCGCAGCGGCTCGTCTGCAGACGGAGCTTCCCCCGAACGCTACGATCATCGTCCCCGAAAACATCTCGGCGGTTGTCGTTCGCGGATGGGCACCCGATGCGCGCGTTGTCGCTCCGGGCATTTTCGAATCCGTGTGGACCTACGATCAGTGGAAAGCGTTCATTCTCGGGACGAATAAAGATCGCTTATCTTTGCTGAAAAGTCTGAAGTCTCCGGTTATGATTTTCGTCGCGCCCGCTTTCTCTGCGTTCTACGGAACGTCCGGCGATGCTTTTCTGAGAGATGCCTGTTTCCAAAAAACAGACGATCCCTTCCTTCTCCGCGTGACCTGCATCCCATGATCGAGCTCTTCCCCTCCCGCACCGTCGCGATCGCTCTCTTCGGCTTTCCCGTCCACTGGTACGGCCTCATGTACCTGCTCGGGTTCCTGATTGCCTGGTGGCTGCTGCCGCGCCTCCAGCGTTTTCGCGGTCTTTCCCTCTCACACGATGAATGGTCGGGAATTCTGTCCGCATCCGTGCTCGGTGTCCTCATCGGCGGGAGGCTGGGGTTCGTGCTCCTCTACCAGCCTGCGTATTATCTGAATCATCTGCCTGAGATCGTTGCCGTGTGGCAGGGCGGCATGTCTTCGCACGGCGGCTTCATCGGCGTCTCGGTCGCGCTGCTGATTGTGCTGCGCCATCGATCATGGAGCGATATTCTCGCGATTGCCGATGTTGTGGTGATTCCGGTTGCCATCGGACTGGGCCTCGGGCGCATCGGAAACTTCATCAATCAGGAACTCTACGGGACACTGACGACGCTTCCGTGGGGGATGCTGTTTCCGGGTGCCGAGGGACTGCGTCATCCCGTCCAGCTCTATGAACTCGCCGGAGACTGGCTGAATGCCGCGGTCTGCTTCTTCTGGCTGCAACGTACCTCAAAACGCTTCACAGCCGGACAGATATTCGCGCTTTTCCTGATGCTCTACGGCGTCGTCCGGTTCCTTGTTGAGTTCGTCCGCGCACAGGATTATCCCATGGTGCATCTATCTATTCTCACAATGACAATCGGACAGGTCTATACGATTCCGCTTTTCCTCGCGGGGGCGGTGGTGTGGTGGTGGAGCAGGCACGCTGCTCCTTCTCCCATTGGGAGAAGGTTGGGATTAGGGGAGTGGGCAGGGGAGAGGGAATTTTGCTGAGGATGAATGAATGTTTTTCGATGAATCTCACACGCGCCCAGTTTCTCAATTGCAGCAAAATGTTCGGCGGTTCCATATGCCTTGTGTTGTGCAAATCCGAAGCCCGGGAATGTTGCATCCGCCTCGATCATCAGCCGGTCGCGCGTCACTTTTGCGACAATCGACGCCGCACCGATCGCCGGCTCCAACGCATCACCGTCGATGATGCTGGTGTGCGGATAATCGAACCAGAACTTGTCGCGGCCGTCGACGATCAGAAAATCCGGACGCGTGA
>JACRIG010000056.1 GCA_016215715.1 Candidatus Peregrinibacteria bacterium
CAAGGAAAGAGTTTTTTGATTATTTGCCTCCGACGCGCGATGCAATGATTTCATCAGCCTTATTCTTCGGTACGTTCGCATAGTGGCTGGGCTCCATCGAGTAGCTGGCGCGGCCCTGGGTCATGGAACGCAGATCCGTCTCGTACACGAACAATTCGGAGAGCGGAACCTGTGCGGTGATCACCTTCGCCATGCCGCGGTCGGTCTGACCCTGAATGAGTCCGCGGCGGGAGTTGAGGTCACCCATGACGTCACCGAGGAATTCTTCGGGGCTCACCACTTCTACTTTCATGATCGGCTCGAGAATGACGGGATCAGCCCTCTTCGCCGCTTCCTGAAAGCCGATGGAGGCTGCGAACTTGAAGGCCATTTCGGAGGAGTCGACGTCGTGGTAGGAACCATCGGTCAGCTCGACTTTCACATCGACGACCGGGAAGCCCGCGAGGATGCCTCGGCTCATACCTTCCTGAAAGCCTTTGTCGCAGGGATTGATGAACTCACGCGGGATGCGGCCGCCGACGACGGAGTTCACGAACTCGTAGCCTTTGCCGTGCTCCTGCGGGTAGATGGTGAAGACGACGTGTCCGTACTGTCCGCGGCCACCGGTCTGCTTGATGTATTTGCCCTCCCCTTCCATCTCCTTGCGGATAGTTTCGCGGTAGGCGACCTGCGGCTTCCCGACGTTACTCTCGACTTTGAATTCGCGGCGCATGCGGTCGACGAGGATATCGAGGTGCAGCTCGCCCATGCCGGAGATAATCGTCTGGCCCGTCTCCTCATCTCCTTTCACACGGAACGTCGGATCTTCCTCAGAGAGTTTCTGGAGCGCGACACCCATCTTCTCCTGATCCGCCTTAGTCTTGGGTTCGATGGCCATCGAGATGACCGGCTCGGCGAAAGTGATAGTTTCCAGCTGGATAGGCTTCGAGTCGTCGCAGAGCGTGTCGCCCGTGCGCGTATCTTTGAGTCCGATGACAGCCCCGATGTCGCCGGCCTGAATCTCCTGAATTTCTTCGCGGGAGTTGGCGTGGAGACGAACGAGACGGCCGATGCGCTCTTTCCCATTGTTGCGCGGGTTGATGACGGCCGTCCCGCTCTTCAGCACACCCGAATAGACGCGGACGAACGTGAGGCGCCCGACGAAGGGATCGGTTGCGATTTTGAATGCGAGAACAGAGAGCGGCTCGTCGTTCGTGGAATGACGCTCGGCGGGTTCACCGGTTTTGGGATCGGTCCCGCGCATCGGAGGAATATCGAGCGGTGAAGGAAGGTAGGCCGCAACGGCGTTGAGGACCAGCTGGACGCCCATATTCTGGAGCGAGGAACCGCAGACGACAGGGTAAATCTTGCCGGTGACGGTCGCTTTGCGGATACCATTGAAAAGCTGCTCGTCGGTGAGTGCGCCGTTCTCGAGGAAGGCATCAATGAGATCGTCGTTAGCTTCCGCAACTTTCTCCATCAGCACTGCGCGGTACTCGAGCACCTGTTCCTTGAGATCATCAGGAATCGGAATTTCGTCGATCGACTCACCGTGTTCACCGCTGAAGTTGAAGGCCTTCTTCTGGACGAGATCGATGATGCCTTTGAAGTCGCTCTCCTGACCGATGGGCAGCTGGATGGCGACCGCGGTCTTGCTGAGACGGTCGTGAATGGAACCGAGCGACATGAAGAAATCACCGCCGGTCTTGTCCATTTTGTTCACGAACGCGATGCGCGGGACAGCGTATTTATCGGCCTGACGCCACACGGTTTCGCTCTGTGGCTCGACTCCCTGCGATCCATCGAAGACGACTACGCCTCCGTCGAGAACGCGCAGCGAGCGCTCGACCTCAGCGGTGAAGTCGACGTGGCCGGGGGTGTCGATGAGGTTAATGGTGATGTCGACGGGCTCGCTTCCTTCGCCAGGAACAATCCCCTTCCAGTGACATTGCGTCGCAGCCGCCGTGATGGTGATGCCGCGCTCGCGTTCCTGTTCCATCCAGTCCATCGTCGCTTCTCCCTCGTGCACTTCACCGATTTTGTAGTTGCGTCCGGTGTAGAACAAAATGCGCTCGGACGTCGTCGTTTTTCCCGCGTCGATGTGAGCGATGATGCCGATATTTCTGACGTGTTTGAGGTCCATGATGGGGATTGGGGCTAGGGACTAGGGATTGGGGACTAGGAAAAAGAAAAAGCTCTTCTAAGCCGCAAGAGTGTAGGGAAAAGGGAAAGGGGGTGCAACCGCAAATGACCCCTATCATTGATCAGTAGTCCGCTTTTAACCCTTCCGGGTCGAGAAGTTGCGGAAACAACAGTTCTGCGACAGCTTTTTTTGCATCATTGATTACGCTAAATCTGCTTTGGTTCTCTTTGTAATGAGCTGCAATGATGGCTGATGTGAGGCCTTGAAACCGCCGCAGATCCGGTGCGGGTGTATTGTGGTGAAACAAAAGTTCATAGAGAGCCGACGACCCGTCTGATGTCAGTGCGCCGCCGAATGTTTTCTGTTGCCGATAAGTGAGAGCACCGAACTCCACGTTCAGGATGAAAAGAATCTGCTTCAGCATCTCAAAATTTTTCTGCGCATTGAAAAATTTCCTTTTCGGCCCCAAAGATTGATTGACGATGACTCCGTTATCTTCAGTCATTTTTGTGATTTCAGCATCGGAGAAATACGCATCCATTTCTTTCTGTAACGAAAGAATCACCTCGTTTACCACTCTGTGCTGACGGAAGTGCGTTGCCTGCATAATGCGCAGAGTCCGCGGAATGATCCCGCTCAGCGAGGAGTATACAGCAAGACATTCAATTCGATCATTCTGTGTAAAATATTTTAATTCTTCCGGCATTTCCAGGGGTTTAAAAAGCACCTTTTTCAGTCTTCCGGGTCGGGTCAATTCAGGCGGGGCAAACGTCTGATTACTGGTCGCGAGGGTAAATACCCGGGAAATGCCCCCAGTGCCGCTGAGGATCGTCTTCAATGTGGAAAGTAATTCGTCTCCGATTGCATCGATTTCGTACATCGTTTTCTTATGATCATGCGTTTGGGTCCGGCTTTTCTCGCCGCCGGATTGATGGACAGTGTGCGACTCTTCGGTGTACATCGACGAAAATTTACTCATAAGTTTGTCGAATTCATCGAAAAGAATCACATAGTACATTCCTTCACTCAGCGCCTTCGCCTCGAGTTCCCGATAGAGAGTGAGCAATGCAGAACCGGGTGAATGTGAGTTTCGAATGTCACTGATATGCGCACTCACGAGTTTCGTTCTTCCCTCCGTCTGATGCGCAAGATATCGGGCGTACTCGGTTTTACCGGAACCATGAATGCCAACCATGAGAATTCCCGAATGAGAAAATGCCTGATTCGTTTGGTTCGATGTGAGATGGGATACCAGGACAGGATGATCATCCTTCATTTCCGGAGGCAGATCATATTCTTCCGGCGAAAGAGAGGTATCAATGTGCTCGTAGGATTGATGTGTCATGACGCCAAACATTTTCTTCCTTAAGCGATCCAGCAATCGCCCGATTGCCCGGAGCGGATTTACCAAAACATTGATGCTCGAAGATTCAACTTCCTCGCGGGGTTTCATATAAGCACCATAGAACAATTTCTAATATTCTGCAAGTATTTGTATTGGTCCACCCATAATTGCACTTTTCCTGAGTTGATGACCATTGTAGCAGAAACTGTATCGGAGATTGAAGATCCAGACCATAATGCGGCCTCTCGACGTTGAACCAGACCAGATATTCCATCAGGACGATGTTGAA